>CAZTEN010000070.1:0-7955 GCA_964612495.1 uncultured Tissierella sp.
AACAGTTAAGTTTTTAATTACAGGTGCAAGTAAGAACAATGAAATTAAGTTAGGTATAGCCATCATACCATTGAAAAGGTCTGAAAGTTCCCATACAACATCGAGCTGTGCTACACAACCTAAATAAACTGTTGCTATGAATACAATACGATAAAATTTAATACCCTTTTGTCCAACCATATACTCGATACACTTCTCACCATAATAATACCATGCAATTATAGTAGCAAATGCAAATAGTACCAGTCCTATTGCAACAATGTAACCGCCGCCATTAAATGCATTATCAAAGGCCAAAGTTGACATTGCATTACCTTCCATCATCGGATCTGAATTCCAAAGACCTGATGTAAGAATAACAAGGGCTGTGATTGTACACATTACTAATGTATCAAAGAAGGTTTCAAATGCTCCCCAAAGTCCTTGTCTTGCAGGGTGGTCGTTGTCCGCTGCCGCATGAGCTATAGGCGCACTACCTAGACCAGCTTCATTTGTGAATACTCCACGTGCAATTCCAATTCTTGTTGCATACATAACTGTAGCTCCAAGGAATCCGCCTGAAGCAGCTGCCGGTGTGAAACCATTCTTAATTATTAAAGCAAAAGCTGCAGGAATTCCGCTAGCATTTATTCCAAGCACTACTAATGCACCGACTATATAGAACAAAGCCATAAAAGGAACTAGTATCTCAGCAACACTTGATATTCTCTTAATCCCTCCAATAAGTACCAGACCAGCTAAAACTACTACTACTATACCGGTTATCCATGGTGCTACGCCAAAGGAAGCCTTAACTCCTCCGGCTAAGGCATTTGCCTGAACCATAGAACCAACGCCAAAGGAAGCAAATATTCCACAGAAACAAAAAATCATGGCAAACCATTTTTTACCTACGCCTTTAGTGATATAGTACATCGGTCCCCCAACGACTTCTCCCTTTTCATTCTTTTCCTTATAGGCAAAGGCAAGAAGAACTTCAGAGTACTTGGTCATCATACCGATTACAGCAGAAACCCACATCCAAAAAATTGCTCCAGGCCCCCCAACCTGAATAGCTACTGCTACACCTACTATATTTCCTGTACCAACAGTTGCTGCCAGAGCAGTGGAAACTGCTTGGAAAGGAGTAATAGTTCCTTCTTTTGCCTGAGTTCTTTTCTTGAACAAAGTAGCAAGTGTATATCTCATTACTATATTAAATTTAGAAAAAACAATTCCTTTTGTCATCATTATCAGCATCAAACCGGTACCAATCATAAGCACCAACATTGGAATTCCCCATATAATATTATTATTTAAGAATTTGATAATATGCATTTTTCATCTCCTAACAATTAAATTTGTTAAAACGTTTTCAAACCTCTATAAACAAGACCGACTACCCCTCCCTTTCGTATAAAGATATATAATGAAAACGTTTATTTTTATTAAGAATATAATATTCTATGGGTTTCAAATTCTTACAAAAACCTACTGATTACTACAAACAATAATTTAAATTTTATCTATAGTTTTCTGGAGGGTGATTCACAATAATTAAAATATTGTATTATCTACCGATAATTAACAAGTTCAAATGTATCAAAGTTATTGACTACAATTTTTACTAGGCCAATATCTTCAGCATAATATTCTTTAACTGTAAAATTATCATTAATATATTTTACAACTAGAGTTTCAAATCTACCAGCTGGAGTTTCAACTACTGCATCTTTTTTTATAATTTCATATAAGCCCCCGTCATCATCCCACCATCTAGTTCCTTCTTGAATTGGTGACATAATAATAATATCATTTCTATTTGCTACTAGTTCTTGTGTGTAATCTATCCCAATGTTTTTATTATCCAAATTCTTTGTATAAACAAGCCTTATAGCATCCTTATCTAAAATGTAGACCATTACTACTTTTGCAAGTTTATCTATTTGCTTTATTTGTACCTTTCCATCCTTTACAAAATCAACTAGATGAGTAAAGGTTTCATTCTTAGATTCATTCTTAAATATCTTATTCATTGTCCTATTAGGAAAATAATTTTGTAATTCTTCCACATTATCATTATATACTGGTCTACCGATATTTTTAATATAGATAATGTTAGCAAAAAAAATTGTAATCAATACTATAACCATCCAAAATATAAGCCTATCACTTAATACTTTCTCCATTAAAACACCTCCATATTACTCTTCGGAAAGGAAAGAAATTACGCACCAATCTCTTTACACCACCTACTTATATTTAGTAACATGGAGATGAAAATATGCATAGTTTGTACAAATTTATTCTACTGGTCCAAAACTATCAGTAGGGTTCATTGATTGCTCTTTAATTTGGGTTAAAGAAACAACATTTGAAAGGATAAATACGAAAATTAGTAGAGCTATTATTATTGTAATACTCCATTCAAGTAACATTTTAAATTTATTTTTTCGTAGTTTATAAAATTTAAAATCCATTTATACCCCTTTCATTAAGTCTTAATCTCTGAGAACTGCTTAGGTTAGTTACATTTCTATTATCCTTAATAAAGAACCTGAGCAAATAATCCCGTCCATTTACTGCATATTCTATATTTATCCTCTTACTACGCATTATATCCTTTTTAGGTATAATACTTCCTTCCTCAAGCCATATCCTAGAATCAGTTACTAGGTCGGCACCATAATGGTTTTCTATGGATAAATTCATAGCCTTTACCAGCTTGGCGGGGCCGTTAGTAAGATTAGCTACTTCCTTGCAAGTAGTAGTCGTCATAAATTTCTTATATCTATTTTCATACATATATTGTATACCATCTAGTGGCTCTAATGCTCTTACAAGGACTGCACCGTATATTCCCTCTTTCTCAGTTACTATATTAAAAAGCTGATACATGCCATAGATATTATAAATATAGATATGACCTCCGAACTCATTTATTACTTTGGTTCTATTCGTTAAACCCTTATTAAAATGAGCTCCTTCATCCTTGGTATTTATATAGGCTTCAGTCTCCACTATTTTACCTCTATATAGTTTTTCCCCATCTCGATGTACTAGTATTTTCCCTAATAAGTCCCTAGCTACTAAAATAGTGTTTCTTTCATAGAATTCCCTTGATAGCCTAATCACCGAATTCCTCCCCTAATCTACTCTTAAGCTCTCTTTCAATAAAGAGGTCCTTAAGTCCCCAGAACTCTTTAAATTCCTTATAAATCATAAGAGCATCTTTATTGAGACTCTTTTCCGTCTTAATAGCCCTGATTAAAATATTCTTAGGAGTATGCTCCATATCTATAAACTCTAAAAGCTGAACATTATAGCCCAAAATTTCAAGTATATTTCCCCTAAGACTATCAGTTACTAAAGAGCTTAGCTTTTCCTTGATTATCCCATGCTTTAGCATAGGCTCAAGCACTGGGCTTTTAATTTTATTATAAAGTTCATGCTGACAACATGGAACCGATAGTATAATTTTAGAATTCCAATTTACAGCCTTAATTAAGGCTGCATCCGTGGCAATATCACAGGCATGAAGAGTTACTACCATATCCACATTATTAAGGGTTTCATAATCCTTAATATCCCCATGTATAAATTTAAGCTTATCATAAGCTAAATCTAAGGCGATTCCATTACAAAAGTTTATTACATCCATCTTTAAATCCAGTCCAATTACGTTAATATCCATTTCTAAAATCTTTACCAAATAATGATATAGGGCAAAGGTCAAATAGGATTTCCCACAACCAAAGTCCACAATATTTATAGGTTTGTCTTTGCTTAAACTTGGAATTACATCTTCAACCATCTCAAGAAACCGGTTTATCTGCCTAAATTTGTCATATCTTCTTGCTGATACTCGTCCATTTTCATTCATTACCCCAAGCCTTATGAGAAAATCTATAGGATCTCCATCTTCAAGAATATATTTCTTCTTACGATTATGTGAGATATTTATCGCCTTTTTGCTTGGTTTCTTCTTTAATAGAGACTCTTTTCCATTCTTGTTAGCAAAAATCTGATAATCCGCATCTGTGGAAAAAAACATCCCCTGTTTAAATGTTTCTCTTAATAGTTTTAAAATTTCTTCTAAAGCTTCTTCCTGTGTAAGATTTTTATGAATTACTTTTGGCTTGTAATCATAAGAAAATTGGAATAAAATCTCTCTTCTAATTTCTACCGGTTTGATATCGACTCTACTATATTTCATCCCTTTATTCTTTAAGTTGCTTAGTACACCTGAAATGAGCGTGTTTTCAACTAACATTTCCTTAATTACACTTAAAACATCCTCCATTTATTTAATACTACCTCCTTTTCAAAAGCTAATAAAAAATTGCTTACAAATATATTATACTTAGTTTCTACATATTTGTCCTTATTATGATTAAATTTGGGTATCTTATATTAAATACTTCAATTAAAGGATTCATATCTATTTAGAAACTAATTGGGAATAGGGTAAAGAATACCCCTCGATACTATGTATCGGGGGGTTATTAATTAATGTTTAATTATTTAATTATTGTAGTACTTAAGCCCTTCTTAAGAACTGAGCTCTTCTTTCTTTTCTCTTCAATATTTTGGTATTCATAATTCCAATATACATTCCCTGCTTTAACCTTAGCATCATAATCATCAAGGGTATTCTTAACATCCTTAGATAATAAGAATAACGCTATTATGTTTGGAACTGCCATAATACCCATTGCAGCATCTGCTAATTCCCATACGAATGTTGCATCGATTAATGTTCCTATTACTAGAGCTGTAAGTACAACAGCCTTAAAGGTGTTTAATGTCATAGGGTGAGCATTAACTACATATTTAACATTTGATTCTGCGAAGAAATACCATCCTACTATAGTTGTTAAAGAGAAGAATGATAAACAGATTGATAAGAACATTCCTCCAAAGGTCCCAAATCCTGAAGCAAAACCATTTTGAGTCATAACTGTTCCTTGTTCAACCATTACACTAGCTTGAACGCCCATATCGTATGCCCCTGAAGCCATATTTACCATAACTGTTGACGTGCAAATTAAGAATGTTGATATAAACACACCAATCATTGCTGTAAAACCTTGCTCTGCAGGATGCTTTGTATCTGCAACTGCATGTGAATGCGGAGTTGAACCCATACCCGCTTCATTTGAGAATAATCCTCTTGCTAAACCAAATCTAATTGTTTGTTGTACTGTAATTCCTAGAACACCACCACCGATGGCCCCTGGTGTAAATGCTCCAATAAAGATACTCTTTATTGCTGGTAAGAAATTACCTAGGTTCATAATTATTATAGCTAATGAGCCTAATATATAAGCACCAGCCATAATAGGTACCACAGTTTCTGCGAAAGAAGCTATTCTTCCCATACCACCCATAAGAATAAGGGCTACTACAATTGCAAGGCCTACTGTAACTGCTATTACTGGTACGTTAAATGCTGTTGAAACTGAACCTGCTACTGAGTTGGATTGAACCATGATTCCTACAATACCTAAAGCTGCGATACATGATATTGAAAAGAACAATGCTAACCCTTTTGATTTCAATCCATTTTTAATATAATATGCCGGCCCACCTACAAGCTCTCCGTCTTTTGTTTCTCTATATTTTTGTGCAAGTACTGATTCACTAAATATTGTTGCCATACCGAAGAATGCGGAAATCAACATCCAAAATGCAGCTCCTGGTCCACCGGCTGCGATTGCAGTTGCAACACCTACTATGTTCCCTGTTCCTACTTGAGCTGCTACTGCTGTAGAAAGAGCTTGGAAAGGACTCATCTTTCCTTCTTCAACTTTTTCCTTTTTAACAATTCCATCAATCATTTTCTTTAATGCCGGAAACAATCTTGTGAATTGAGGGAACTTAAGTTTAAATGTCATAAAAATTCCAATGCCTACTAGTGCAAATATAAGTATATAGTCCCATAACACCTTATTAACTAAACCAACAATTTCTCTGAAACTTTCCATTGAAATGCCTCCAATTCTATTTTTTAGTTACTAGCTTCTTAAACTTCAAACTTCTTAATAAATACACATTTTTATGGGTATTGGCTTTATTTCTAAGAAGTTTGAAAACGATGTCTGAATTAGTATCTTTAATCAAGAATTAGTATAAATTAAACCCTTCGCATTCCTACATAAAGTTTCAAATTAGGACAAAAGTTTCTTGTAATTTTTATTAAAATAGCTAAATTTCGTTGCAATAACTAGAACATATGCATAACTAAATCCAAGTAATTCTAAAGCTTACTATAATATACTATTCCTTCTAAGAACTTTTTTAGATTCACTTTACCTCTTTTATTAGTCTTGCCTCTGATAAAGTCCATTTCTATCTTCAATTGCTCGAAATTGTAAAGTCCATTAGAATAATCAACAAACACCTCATTCAAATAATCTTCTATCCCGATGTTAGCAAGATTAATCATCCCAGCGGTAGCTGTTCTTCTTATTCTTTGCTCCATGGTCTTAGGATTATCTGTAAAATGGCTGCAAAGTTCTATTACTGTAATATCAGACATGCTCAAATTATTATTAATAAGATATTCTGCAGCACTTATTATATCCTGACTGCCTGTCTCACCTAAAATCCCCATCCTTTGCATGACTCTTTTAATGCCTGTTACATTATCTACTTCAGGTCGAGTAATTGTTATCTGATTTGAACTTCCCTCAAATAGACTTTGAATTTTTTCTAGTTTCTTATTCATCTCTATTCTTTCAATAACCTTGCGAATTACTGTTTCTACTTCAATTGCATCAATAGGTTTCGATATATAGAATTCAATACCGCTCTTATATGCCTTGGAAATCATCTCCTTAGATGATACTTGAGAAATCATGATGTATTGTATTTCCGGATTTGTTGATTTGATTTCTCTAACCATACTTATACCATCCTTACCCGGCATGAGTAAGTCTACTAGCACTATATCAGGTTTTAAAAACTTTATCCTTTCTATGGCATTTATGCCATTAGTAGCCTCTCCAATAACTTCACCCAATTCCTTATCTTCAATAATCTTTTCTAATATTCTAACTATGCCTTCATTATCGTCAACTAAGAATATTTTCAACTTTTTTCTTCCTCCATTATAATCTTAGGTATTTTTATCTTAAAACTAGTTCCAACTTCAAGGGTAGACCTAACCTCAATACTGCCTTCTAACTGTTTTACTATATATTGAACTATACTCAAACCAAGTCCTCTATTTATTTCTCCAGTATCATAATTTATCTTAGTGGAAAAACCCGGTGAAAATATGTGTTTCAATCCATCTTCATCAATTCCTGACCCTGTATCCGTAACTAAAAAAATATGATTTTCATCATCCGTTTCATGAATTAAACTTATCTTTGCTATATCTTCAGAAATTGGAATAGCATCCATACTGTTCATTATTAAATTCCTCAAAATGGACATTAGATAATAATGATTAGGGGTATAAAAGTCCTCACCATATACGAAGTTGAATTCAATTTTTTTATTCTGCCTTGAGGCTTCTCTTTTCATAGTCTCAAACAATATATCGTTTATTTCCTTATAATTCATTCCCTCATCATTAAGCTCATTCTCTGTAATCTCTTTTATACCACGAGCAACAAGCCCATTTTCTTTCTTTATTTCATGAACCTCTCTAGCTATATTCAAAGCCTCTTCTGCCCATGATTCCCTATTATTATCATTGGTGATTTCTTCAAATAATTTATATGACTGGCTCATTACCTTTTCTATACTATCCATATTCTTTTCAATCCAATACATTTCTGCCTTAAATTGTGTAGTTAACCATAATAGTTTCTTATACCTTCTTTCATGCTCCTCCTTCTTAAGTAAAAAAGCATAGTATCTAAATGCTGCTATTATTATTAGAGTAATAGTTGAACGAAAAACACTGGCAAGTAATAAAGATTGTATTATATCGAAGATATATGGAGTCCCTAATAATAAGTATC
>CAZTEN010000070.1:7965-8861 GCA_964612495.1 uncultured Tissierella sp.
CATATACATAAACCAAATCATCCATTTTACCCTTTTTTACAAGGATAGTATAAAATACGGAATAAAACAAGTAAAATAGTATCTCTAATAAATATGCTACTGCTAAATTTCCTACTCTTCCATTGGTCATATAGAGTATAGCTATTCTAAATAGATAAACCATGATACCTGATATTATTCCAAGTGGAACGGGATTTAACTCCTCATAATAAACTAAGGAAGCAACAAAAAAAATTATCCCAGCAGAAATAATAAATTTACTATTAATTAACTCCAAGTTTATTTGGGATGCTAGAGCAACCATAAATGATATTAATAGCATTTTTCTTGTATTTTTCAAGCTCAACACCTCATCATTAGTATATATAAAATTCATATATGATTCCATGGTTAGCTATCTATTTCAAGACCCATTTGAAATGTATCTATGAATTTATTTTCTATTCTCATATCCCTTGTTATCTTACCTTCAATTGTAAAACCCATTTTTTCATATAAGTGTATTGCATGAGTATTATCAGTTCTGACTCTTAAATCAATCTTTCTTATTATTCCTGTTTCCTTGCTCCAATCGATTAAAAAATTAATGAGTTCAGTACCTAGTCCCTTTCCCCAATAATCTTTCAATATACTAATTCCAAACTCACCCTTATGGGCAGTTCTTGGCCTTTTACCTCCAATAAAAGTTAAATTCCCTATAATCTTACCATTGTCTTCTGCAATAATACACAGGCAGTTTTCCTGCCTTGATAAGGTCCCTATAAATACTTCCTCTTGCTCATAACTTACTCCGAACTCCCCCTCACCAAATGTCAAATTATCCGATTCACGGCTTATCTTTTCTATGTATTTAATCATATTAATAGCATCAGTTTTATTAGCTTCTCTAATAATTA
>CAZTEN010000071.1:0-3767 GCA_964612495.1 uncultured Tissierella sp.
GATGCCGTTTTTAGAAACAGGATATGTAAACCTTACTCCTGGGTATAGAATGGCAGGCTGTGATACTATTTATGTTAAGTTCGAAGGAGTATCCGGGCATGGTTCAGCTCCTTATTTAGCAAAGGATACTATTCATCCTGCAGCTACTTTTGTAACGGATCTTCAAGGAATAGTAGGTAAGAATATAGATGCTAGAGAATCCCTTGTAATATCTGTAGGAAAATTCATCGGTGGTACTAAAGCAAATATAGTTTCTAAATATACTGAGCTTGATATATCCATGAGATATTTTAATCCTGAGGTTAGAGAAACAGCTCGTGCAGCAATAAAGAGACATGCACAGGCGATTGCAGATGCATATGAGATTAAAGTAGATGTAGTTATAGAGGAAAGTGCAGTAAGCTTATACAACGATGATGAGTTATCCAAATTAGCTGAAGAAAGCTGGACAAAGATTGCAGGAGAAGGTAAAACTGGGGAAATAGCAAGAAATATGGGTTCTGAGGATATGCCATTTTATTTCCAACATGCTAAGGGATGCTTTGCTATGATTGGTTATAAAAATGTGGAAAAGGAAGCTATATATTATCCGCATCACGAGAAATTTAAGATAGATGAAGACTATATGAAGTATGGTACAGCATTACACGTTCAATTTGCCCTTGATTTTTTAAATTCAGATATTAAGTAGAAACTTAAAAACAAAAACACCAATCGTTAAATACGATTGGTGTTTTTGTTTTTAAGTTATATTCCATTTTATTAGGAATATATTTATTTAAGTGTTGAAAGCAAGAGTGAGGATTAACTTAAAGGGGTGATTAGTTGAAAAAACCTGCTTTCTTAAGAGGTAACCCAAATATTATTATATCTACTATTATACTGGTATTAGTTTTTTCAATAGTGTCAATATTAGTATTAAGTATTGATACTATTGAAAATGTAGTAGATACAATAAAGATTAAGCCATTAGATAATAGAGTTATAGTCATAGATCCAGGCCATGGGGGTATAGATGGGGGCACAAATTATGGTGACATTCTTGAAAAAAATATTAACCTTGAAGTTAGTATGAGATTAAAGGACTTGCTTATAAAGAAAGGTGCAAGAGTGGTAATGACCCGTGAAGTTGATGATTCACTGGATGATCATATAGTAGGTAATGGAAGTCGCCATAGAGAGGATTTAAGTAAAAGAGTAAGTATAATAAATGAAAACAAGGCCGAGTTATTTATAAGCCTACATGTTAATTATAGTAAGAATGAAAAAAAACTAGGACCTATAGTTTTTTTTCATGAAAGTAGGAGTGACAATAAATATTTGGCAGAGCATATGCAAAAAAAATTGCATGAAATATCAGCTTATAAGAAGATGAATTTTAATTATAAGCACAATGTAATGCCAGGTAATTATTATGTAGCCGGAAATACCCAAACCCCAGGAATAATAGTTGAAATGGGTTTTATCTCAAACCAAATTGATAGAAAGTTGCTATTGGATTCAGACCATCAAAGGGAAATCGTGGAAAAAATTACGAAGGGAATTATATCATACTTTATAGAGCTCCAAAGTGATTAGTTTTTAGATTGAAAGGGAGTGTGACTATGCAAAAGACTTATTTATTAGATACAAATGTATTGATTCAGGCACCTTATGCTTTAGAATCCTTTGAGGACAACAATATTGTTCTTCCTTTAGCTGTTTTAGAGGAGCTTGATGGACTTAAGAATTCTGATGGTGATTGTGGAAGCAATGCTCGTCAAGCTATCCGATTTTTAGAAAAACTGCGACTATCAGGAAACCTCCTCGAAGGTGTTTCTCTCCCGGGAGGTGGGTTTGTTCGGCTTGAAATGAATCATTCAGAGGTTCCACTGCCTGATGGTATGGCTCCATATAGCAGGGACAATAGAATCCTAAAGGTATGTAAGGGCATTTGTGATCAAGGAGAATCCGTTATTCTGGTTACTCGAGATATTGTAGTCAGAATTAAGGCCCAAATGATGGGGATTACTGCAGAGGACTTCACTACGGATCAAGTTCCAGCCCCCGCAGTTCAATATACTGGACGTGCAGAGGTATATGCTCCGGATAGTCTTTTATCATCCTTTATGAAAAATGGTGTTTCAGCTGAACTCTTTATCAAGTAGATGATAATGGTGAATCTGTACCAGTTGAATTTATTGAAAACCAATTTGTAATAATAAAGTCTGACATTTCGGAAAAGAAGACATTGCTAGGTCGTTACCAAAATGGAAAAGTAACTTCTTTAATCAGTTCAAATATTAGTCCCTTTGGTGTAAAATCTCGAAATGTAGGACAGCAGTTTTTACAGGAAGCTCTCATGCTTTCCGCAGAGCAAGCTCCCCTTGTAATTGTTAAAGGTCCTGCAGGTACAGCTAAAACTTTCTATGCTCTGGCAGTTGGATTAGAAAAAACATTGGAGAAAGACCAGAAAGAATATCGCAAGATATTAATATGCCGGCCAAATGCCCAATTTGATCAAGATATTGGTTTCCTACCTGGCAGTGAGCAGGAAAAAATATCACCTTTACTACGCCCAATAGTGGATAATCTTGAGATTCTTTTGAGCAACGATTCTAATGAATCCCGTCGTAGTGAAGATGAATTAAGAAGTAGGATTGACTACTTGTTTATGACAGGAACTATTACGGCTGAAGCCATGAATTTCATGAGAGGTCGTTCAATCACAGACACTTGGCTTATTATAGATGAAGCTCAAAATTTAACCCCTAGACAGGTAAAAGGAATAATAACTCGTGTTGGCAAAGGAACAAAGGTAATTTTGCTGGGAGATCCGGCTCAAATTGACCATCCTCATCTAGATGAGCGAACCAATGGATTATCTTATGCGGCTGAAAGGATGAAGGGAAGTCCCCTAAGTGTACAGCTTACCATGTTATCAGATGAATGCGTTCGTTCTGATTTAGCCTTAGATGCAGCACAAAGGATGTAGTGTAGTTAAAAAGTAAATTTGTTATCAAAAGGCTAATATTTATAATAACTAAATATTAGCCTTTTCCTTTACTTGGATATTAGCATTCTAAATATTTAATCTTCAAATGCCTCTTCTACTTTCCATACCTTCCATACATTACCTACAAGGTCTGGACCGGGTTTTAGTGTTGTCTTTCCTGGTTTCCATCCTGATGGGGCAACTTCTGCCCCTTTTGTTGCTCTTACCATTTGATATGCCTTTATCTGTCTAATTGATTCTGCAACATTTCTACCTACCGGTGGAGTAAGAACTTCAAAGCCTTGAACAACTCCATCTGGATCTATTATAAATCTACCTCTGGTCTCTACACCGCTATCCTCATCATAGATACCATACATCTTACCGATAGTTCCATCTTGATCTGACAGCATTGGAAACGGTATGTCTTTACCTATCATCTTAGATAATTCATTATCGTTCCATACCTTATGAACGAAAGGTGAATCCACGCTTACTGATAGTACTTGTACATCTAAGTCCTTAAGAACATCATTCTTGGCAGCAACTGCTGACACTTCAGTAGCTCAGACAAAAGTGAAGTCACCAGGATAGAAGCATAGTAATACCCATTTTCCTTTATAATCCTCTAAACTAACGTTAATAAATTTTCCTTCATAAAATCCGGGTGCAGTAAATAATGGTGCGGGTTTTCCTACTCTAATCAATTTTTGCTCCTCCTTTTTAATTTCTTTCTCAGATGAATACTGAATTACTTCTTCGTTTTTTTTCATGAGTTCGGGTCTTGTGCATC
>CAZTEN010000071.1:3777-8853 GCA_964612495.1 uncultured Tissierella sp.
AATTTCTAAATTGATATTATTTATATTATATACCCATATTTGTAATAATAAACAAAAATATAACGAGCTTACTATTTGGTTGACAATCTTGAAAGCTAATATTAGAATTAGTTAAAAGATAATTAGTCCTTTATTCAGTTGAAATAAATGTAAGGAGAGATACTATGGATAAGGTAAGAATTGAGAAAGCTGTAAGAGAGATATTATATGCTATAGGTGAGGACCCTGATAGGGAGGGTCTTTTAGATACACCAAAGAGAATGGCTAAAATGTATGAGGAAATATTTGCTGGTTTAGAAGAGGATCCTAAGAAACATCTTGAGGTTTATTTCCAAGAAGAGAAGTATGAGGAGCTTGTATTGATTAAGGATATACCCTTTTATTCAGTTTGCGAGCATCACCTTGTACCCTTCTTCGGGAAGGCGCATGTAGGTTATTTGCCCAGGGATGGTAGACTTACAGGACTAAGTAAACTTGCCAGAGTTGTAGATACGGTTGCTAAAAGGCCTCAACTTCAGGAAAGACTAACATCAACGGTAGCAGATGCCATAGTCGAAAAGCTAGATCCCTATGGAGTAATAGTAGTTGTAGAGGCTGAGCATATGTGCATGACCATGAGAGGTGTTAAGAAGCCAGGCTCAAAGACCGTTACTTCAGCAGTTAGAGGCAGTTTCGCAACTGATTCAAAATCTAGGGCAGAAGTATTATCGATGATTAATAAGTAAGAGGTGAATAATTTGGATAGTATTATCATGAATAACATGGTTTTTTATGGTTATCATGGCGTAATGCAGGAAGAGAAGGTGTTGGGCCAGAAGTTCCATGTGGATGCTAATCTTTACTTAAATCTTAAGAGTGCAGGAAGTAGCGATAACTTAAATTTTACAGTTTCTTATGCAAAAGTTTATGAGATTATAAAAAAAGTAGTTACAGAAGAAAGATTTGACCTTTTAGAAGCCCTATCCCACAGATTATGTGCAAGTGTTTTATCTAATTTTGAGATGATACAGGAAGTTGAAATTACTGTTAGAAAACCTGGTGCACCTGTAGCTGGTTGCTTTGACTTTTTTGGCGTGCAGATAAAGAGGTCTAGAGATGACTATGCATAGGATTTATCTAGGCTTAGGAAGCAATATAGGTGAAAGTAGAAACAATATTGAGACAGCCCTAGTGCTTTTGGAAAAGAAGATAAATATTATTGGAAAATCTTCATTTTATGAAACTGAACCCGTTGGATTCAAGGACCAACCTTGGTTTCTTAATATAGTTCTTGAAGGTGAAACAGAATTAAATCCTTTTGAACTATTGGAGTTTACACAAAGCATTGAAAAGGATATGAAAAGGGTCAAGACTATAATAAATGGACCAAGAAATATAGACGTTGATATATTAATCTATGATAATCTAAAGATAGAAACTGAAAATCTTAATATACCACATCCAAGGATGGAGGAAAGAAATTTTGTCATGGTGCCTCTATTTGAAATTGCTCCAAGAATGGTCATTAATAACAAGCCAATTAAGGAAATTGTTGAAAACCTAAAGGGTGAGGAAATCAGAAAGGTGAATAAATGATGGATAGAATCAACTGTATTCTTGAAGATGAGGATTTTAAATCCTATCTAAAAAATAACCAAGTCCTTGAAGTGGAAAGAATCTTTTGCCATCATGACATAAATCATTTCATGGATGTTTCAAGGATTGCATATATAATAAATCTGGAGAAAGGTTATGGCATAGATAAGGAACTGATATATGCAGTAGGATTTCTTCATGATATTGGAAGATGGATAGAATATAAGTATGGAAAAGACCATGCTCTTGCAAGCAGCGAACTAGCTCAACCTATTTTATTAAGATGTGGGTTTATGGAATCTGAAATAGATGAGGTTCTAAGAGCAATCAAGTCCCATAGAAGTGAAAAACAAAGCACTAATCTTGGTGCTATAATATTTGAAGCAGATAAAATTTCAAGGCCTTGCTACGCTTGTAATGCAAAAGGACAATGTAAAAGGTTTTTAAATAATGAGAAGTTCATTTTAAAATATTAAATAAAACCCAGAAAATCAATTTAATTGTTCTTCTGGGTTTCTTAACCTTTAATTTTAGTATTTAATAAATTTATCTCCGGCTACATTACAGATAGAACATTTTTCAGGAATACCGTATTCAATATTTCCACAGACAGGGCATAGATAGTAGAATACTTCTTCAGTACTATCGATATTTGATAATGCTTCTGCAAAAAGCTTAGCATGAACTCCTTCGGCCTCCATAGCGCCGTAGAAGCCAATTTCTGCAGCTTTATTTCCTGTTTCTTTTGCATGATTTAGATATGGTGGGTACATTGATTCGAATTCGAAAGTTTCACCATTTATTGCATCTTGTAGGTTTTCAGCAGTTGAAAGTAGCTTTCCGGCATTTTTTAAGTGATTTGCAGCATGTATTGCTTCTGCATCAGAAGCTGCTCTAAATAATTTTGCTGCGTTTAATTTTCCTTCTGCTTCTGCTTTCTTAGCATAAGATAAGTATTTTCTGTTTGCCTGTGATTCTCCTGCAAATGCATCCATTAAGTTTTTGATTAGTTGTTCTGACATAATATCTCCTCCATATTTTAATTTTTTATTTCCTTCTTTTTTAAACAATTTGGGCATATGCCACTAAAATAAACATCTTTTTTATGGATTTTAAAGCCTTTGAGTTCATCGGAACCCAGAGACTCCATCTTAATTTTAAAGTCATAAATATTTTCGCATGAGTTACACTTAAAATGTCCATGGTCGTCAGTTGCGATATCGTATTTGGATTCGTTGTCGCCTAAGGCAACTATTCTTACCAATCCTGCTTCTACTAGTGCATTTAGTGTATTATATATAGTAGTCTTTGATAAACTTGGAATCTCCTTATGAAGATGAGTATATATTTCATCTACAGTAGGATGAATTCTATTATCATTCATATATTTCAGAACCATAAGCCTCTGATGGGAAAGACGAATTTTCTTGTTTTTTAGTTCTATAACTAAATCCTCATAACTGGCTTTCATAATTTTCATCCTCTCCGAAAGCAGTAATAATTATTAACTTGTAATTATTACAATAATATTATATATATAATATTTCTTTAAGTCAAGGATTTTTTGATTTTTAATAATCTTTTGCTGAATAGAGAATTTTTAAAAAGTGTAGTATAATTAGGACAATAACTAGGAGGTGTAAAGTGGAAGAAAAACGATTTGCGGTTTTGATAGATGCTGATAACGTTTCTGCAAAATATATAAAATACATATTCGATGAAATAGCAAACTATGGTGTTGCAACATATAAGAGGATTTATGGAGACTGGACTAAACCAAATATTGCTGCCTGGAAGGATGTGCTCTTGGAGAATTCTGTGACTCCTGTTCAACAGTATAGTTATACCATAGGAAAGAATGCAACTGATTCAGCGATGATAATAGATGCAATGGATATATTATATTCAGGCTATGTAGAGGGATATTGTATAGTATCCAGTGATAGTGACTTTACAAAACTGGCTTCTAGACTAAGGGAATCAGGTATATTAGTTGTTGGAATGGGGGAGAGAAAAACTCCTAAACCTTTTATATCTGCTTGTAATCATTTTAAATATTTAGATGTTCTGGCTAATACTGCAGTATCTTCTCTTGAAGAGAATATACCGGCTAAAGATTTAAGTAAAAATAATGTTTTGTTAACTGATAAACAAACATCTTCCAATGCTAATGGTGATGCTGAAAAGAGTATGACGAATATTGAAGTTATTAAAATGGCCATAATAAAGTTACTAAACGAAGTGGATTCAGAGGATCAAAAGATGAATCTAGGGGAGATTGGAAATAGGTTGGCCAAAAGGTATCCAGATTTTGATGTAAGAAATTATGGTGACACCAAGCTTTCAAAGTTTTTAAGAAAGTTTGATTTTCTTGAAATAATGCCCGATGAAAAAGGTGGAACTGCAATGTGGGTATCAATGAAGCAGGAAAGAGATGAAATTCAGCAACACACTAATATACGACCAAATAAGAAGAGAAAATATAAGAAAAAGCCCCATGTAAATAGGGCAATGGATAAATAAAAGCACCTAAGATTTTAGGTGCTTTTATTACAATATTTCCTATTCTCGGTTTAAATATAAATACTTATCTTCTAAAGGTTCGATGGACTTAATAATGCTGCTTCCAAGGCATACTTCATCTTGATATAATACAGCTGCTTGACCTGGAGTCACAGCCTTAACAGGTTCATCAAAGACTATATGAAGATTTCCATCATCATTTTTTTCTACTTTAACAGGAATGTCCCCTTGTCTATATCTAAATTTAGCTGTGCATTTCAATGGAAATTGTGGTTCGTCATCTAAAATCCAAAGCGCTTGTTCACCTATCAGGGATTTTGAAAATAGAGCAGGATGGTTCTCCCCTTGTGCTACATATACTATATTCTTCTTAAGATTTTTGCCCACTACAAACCAAGGTTCACCTGTACCTACTCCTCCAATGCCGATACCTTTTCTCTGTCCAAGTGTATAGTGAATAAGACCTGTATGCTTGCCCACTTTATTGCCATCTACATCTATAAAATCACCTTCCGTGGCTAAAAGATATTGGTCTAAAAATTTATCGAAATCTCTTTCGCCAATAAAACAAATACCTGTAGAATCTTTTTTCTTAGCGGTATATAGGTTATGTTCTTCTGCAAGTTCTCTAACTTTTGACTTCTCTAAATGGCCAATAGGGAATATAGTCTTTGATAAAGCCTTTTGTCCTATTCTGGATAAAAAATAGCTTTGATCCTTGTTATTGTCCTTTCCGCGTAAAAGATAGAACTTCCCATTTCTTTCTTCTACCTGGGCATAATGACCCATAGCTATAAAATCACCTTCTAGCTTTAATGCATAATCTAAAAAGGCATTAAATTTTATCTCCTGGTTACACATTATATCCGGATTAGGAGTTCTTCCATTTTTATATTCATTTAAGAAATAGGTAAATACTCTATCCCAATATTCCTTTTCAAAATTAATTGAATAATAAGGAATACCGATCTTGTCGGC
>CAZTEN010000072.1:0-8756 GCA_964612495.1 uncultured Tissierella sp.
ATGATATAGCAGGCTTTTGTGTAGGAGTGGTGGATAAGAGCAAGATAATAGATGGGTCTACAATCCAAGAGGGGGATTTAATACTTGGCCTACCTTCATCCGGAATCCATAGCAATGGGTATTCATTAGTAAGAAAGATAGTTTTCGAAAAGGAAAATATGGATGTAAGTCAATATGTTGAGGAATTGGGAACTACTATTGGGGAGGAATTGTTAAAGCCTACAAGAATTTATACAAATCCGGTTTATGATTTAGTTGAAAACTTCAACATCAAAGGATTAAGCCACATTACAGGTGGAGGTTTCTATGAGAATATTCCAAGAATGCTTCCTGAAGACCTTGCAGCCCATATAAACACTAAGGTGATAGATACTCCTGTAATTTTCAACCTTCTTCAGAAGTGGGGAAATATAGACCTAGATGAAATGTATGGAACTTTCAACATGGGGGTAGGTATGGTTATGGTAATCGGAAAAGAGGACTTAGATTCCCTTAAGAACTTCCTTGCTCAAAAAGATGAAAAGGTATATGTACTTGGAGAAATAAGAAAGGGCTCTAGGGAAGTGGTCTTATGCCACGAGTAAAAATCGGGGTATTGATTTCTGGTGGAGGTACAAATCTTCAAAGTATTATTGATAAAACTCTTGACGGCACTATAAATGGAGAGGTAAACCTTGTAATATCCAATAAGAAAGAAGCTTATGGCTTAAAAAGGGCAGAGGCTGCAGGTATTGAAAATATCTTTATAAATCCCAAAGATTTTGACTCTATGGAAGATTACAATAAAAGATTAATCCAGGAATTTAAGACCAGAGATGTAGACCTTATTGTTTTGGCTGGATATCTTAAGGTGTTGAGCAAGGAATTTATCGAAAGCTTCCAATACATCATGAATATTCATCCATCCTTAATACCAAGCTTCTGCGGAAAAGGATATTATGGAGAAAATGTTCATGAAAAGGTCTTGGAATATGGAGTTAAAGTTACGGGAGCCACTGTCCATTTTGTAGATGAGGGCACGGATACTGGACCTATAATCCTACAGGACGTAGTAGAGGTGAAAGCAGATGATACGGTTGAAAGATTGCAAAAGAGGGTTCTTGAATTAGAGCACAGATTACTGCCTGAAGCAGTAAAACTTTTTTGCGACAATAAATTAAAAATAGAGGGAAGACGAGTTGTAATTAGTCAATAACTAGGAGAAAAGCTACATAAAAAATTTATTAGTAGCTTTTCTTCAAATGGGAGTGATTAAATGAGAAGAGCATTAATTAGCGTTTTCTATAAGGATGGGATTATAGAATTTGCAAAGGAACTTATAAAGCTTGATTGGGAGGTTATTTCTACAGGGGGAACCTCAAAGATTCTAAAGGATGCAGGTATAAAGGTACTTGAAGTAGAAGAGGTAACCAACTTTCCGGAGATGTTGGATGGCCGTGTTAAGACCTTAAATCCCTTTATTCATGGAGGCCTTTTATATAGAAGGGATAATGAAGAGCATGTAGAAAAGGTTAAGGAGATGGATATTCAACCAATAGATATGGTGGTGAATAATCTTTATCCCTTTGAGGAAACAATTAAAAAGGATGGAGTGACCCATGAAGAGATTATCGAGAATATCGATATTGGCGGACCTTCCATGATAAGAGCGGCAGCAAAGAACTATCAGGATGTAATCGTAATAGTAGACCCTGAGGATTACTCAAAGGTCTTAGATGAGCTTAAGGAGACTAAGGATGTAAGTCTTAAGACTAAGGAATACTTAGCCGGTAAGGTATTTAATTATACGGCATACTATGATGGAATGATTTCAGCTTATTTCAATAAGATCAACGAGATTGACTTTCCTAAATATATGGCTCTGCCATTTAAGCATGAGCAAGGCCTTAGATATGGAGAAAATCCACATCAATCAGCAGCTTTTTATAGGGAAACTACTAAGATATCCGGAACCTTGGCAGGTGGTAATCAGCTTCATGGCAAGGAATTATCCTTTAACAATATAAATGATGCCAATGGGGCATTGAAGATACTTAAGGAGTTCACAGAGCCTACAGTAGTGGCTGTTAAGCATACAAATCCATGCGGTATAGGTAGTGGTAAGGATATTTTAGAAGCCTATAATAGAGCTTATGAGTGCGACCCAGATTCCATATTTGGCGGAGTACTTGCTTGTAACAGGGAAGTAGAAAAGGAAGTAGCCCAAAAGATTAACTCTATATTCATTGAAATAGTTATGGCACCATCCTTTAGTTATGAAGCTCTTGAAATATTAAAGAAAAAGAAGAATATCAGATTGATTCAAATCGATAACATAATGGATAACGACTACCCTGAGTATGATCTGAAGAAGGTACTTGGAGGTTTATTAGTTCAAAATAGGGATACCTTTTTGTTTAATGAAGGTGATCTAAAAGTAGTTACAAGGAAAACCCCTACAAAGGAAGAAATGGAGGACCTAATCTTTGCTTGGAAGTCGGCTAAGAATATGAACTCTAACGGAGTTGTCATAGCTAAAGACAAGGCTACAATTGGAATCGGTCTTGGTGAGGTAAATAGGTTTTGGGCTGTAGAAGAAGCCATTCAAAGATCCAAAGATAGAATCAAGGGAAGCGTATTGGCATCCGATGGGTTTTTCCCCTTTAGCGATTCCATAGAAGCCCTTGGAAAGGCAGGAGTCACTGCCATTATCCAACCTGGAGGGTCTCTTAAGGATGAAGAGGTAATAGAAGCAGCCAACAAGAATAATATTGCCATGATACTTACAGGAGTAAGACACTTTAAACACTAGGAGGAAATCCAATGAAAGTACTAGTAATAGGCAGCGGGGGTAGGGAGCATGCTTTGTGTTGGAAGATTGCTCAATCGAAACAAGTTGAGAAGATTTACTGTGCACCAGGCAATGGAGGTACCAGCCTTGTAGCGGAGAATATAGATATTAAGGCTAACGATGTAGATAAGCTTTTAGATTTTGCATACAGTAATAAAATTGACCTTACTGTAGTAGGACCTGAGGACCCTTTGGTTCTTGGAATCTCAGATATCTTTGAGGCTCATGGTCTTAAGGTATTTGGGCCAAATAAATTTTGTGCCCAGCTTGAGGGCAGCAAAGACTTCTCTAAGCTGTTTATGGAGAAGTACCAGGTTCCTACTGCCAGGTATAAGAGCTTTATAGATGTAAATGAGGCTATAAAGGGCCTTAATGACTTTGATTATCCCCTTGTAATAAAGGCTGATGGCCTATGTCTTGGAAAGGGTGTATTGATTTGTCAGTCCAAGCTTGAGGCTGAGGCTGCCTTAAGGGATATTCTTGAGAAGAAAATCTTCGGAGAAGAAGGAAACAAGGTAGTTATTGAAGAGTTTCTAGATGGTATAGAGGCCTCCCTTTTATGCTTCGTATCCGGAGACAAGATAATTCCTATGGAAAGTGCTAAGGATTATAAAAAGATCTATGATAATGATAAGGGCTTAAATACCGGAGGGGTGGGTTGTTATTCACCAAGTCCCCTATTTACTAAGGAATTGAATCAGAAGATAGAGGAAAAGGTCCTTAAGAATATAAGTCGTGGTCTGAAATCAGAAAGCATGAATTTTAAAGGCATACTCTTCATTGGTTTTATGATAGTGGATAATGAACCAAAGGTATTGGAGTTTAACGTAAGGTTTGGAGATCCTGAAACTGAAGTTTTAATGCCAAGGTTAAAGAGTGATATAGTAGAGCTATTCCAAAAGACAATAGATGGTACTCTTGAAACATCGGATCTTACTTGGGATGAAAGAGTATGCCTTACTGTAGTTATGACATCAAAGGGATATCCGGAAAGCTATATCAAGGGATATCAAATTCAAATAAAGGAATTAGATAAGGATACTATCTTATTCCATAATGGTACAAGATTAAATGATGGTAGATTAGAGACCAACGGAGGAAGGGTATTATCTTTGACTACCCTTGGAAAGGACTTTGACCAAGCAAGGGCGATAGTCTATAGGAACTTGTATAATATAAGCTTTGAAGGTGCACAATATAGGAGTGATATTGGGATTATTTCCAATTATTCCAAATAAAGTCCATTTTAAAATTAAATAAGCGTTAAAAAATTAACGCATATTAGTATCTATGCAAAAAAATGGTTTTCTGTTATACTACTAATTAGTGCGAAGTTTTATTGTTTTACTCAAATTAGAAAAATACTGCGATTAATTTCGCAAATATCCAATACTTAAGGAGGAGATAAATTGAAAACAGACGTTCAAATTGCTCAAGAAGCCAAAATGATTCCAATTACTGATGTTGCTGCAAAATTAGGTATTAAAGAGGATGACCTTGTACACTATGGTAAATACAAGGCTAAAGTTTCACTTAAGGTATTAGATGACTTAAATGATAAACCAGACGGAAAGCTAGTATTAGTTACAGCGATCAACCCAACTCCAGCAGGAGAAGGAAAGACTACTACTAACATCGGTTTGTCAATGGGACTTAACAAAATTGGGAAAACAGCAATCTCTGCTTTAAGAGAGCCATCATTAGGACCAAGCTTTGGTGTTAAAGGTGGAGCAGCTGGTGGTGGATATGCACAGGTAGTTCCAATGGAAGATATCAACCTACACTTTACAGGTGATTTCCATGCTATAACAACAGCAAACAACCTTATCTCAGCACTACTTGACAACCATATCCAACAAGGAAACGTACTTGGAATTGACCCAAGAAGAATTGTTTGGAAAAGAGTTCTAGACATGAACGACAGAGCTTTAAGAAACGTTGTTATAGGTTTAGGTGGAAAGCCTGACGGTATGCCTAGACAAGATGGATTTGACATAACTGTAGCTTCAGAAATCATGGCTATCTTCTGTTTAGCAAAAGACCTAGAAGACTTAAAGGCAAGAGTTGCTAATATCGTTGTTGCTTACAAGTTCGATGGTAGCCCAGTATATGCAGGAGACCTTCAAGCACAAGGTGCAGTTGCACTTCTTATGAAGGATGCTATAGCTCCTAACCTTGTTCAAACAACGGAAAATACACCTGCATTAATTCATGGTGGACCTTTCGCAAACATAGCTCACGGATGTAACTCATTAACAGCTACTCAACTTTCATTGAAGGTAGCTGAATATACTGTAACAGAGGCAGGCTTCGGTGCTGACCTTGGAGCAGAAAAATTCTTTGACATCAAGGCTAGATTTGGAAACTTAAAGCCAAATGTAGCAGTTATAGTTGCTACTGTAAGAGCTTTAAAACACCACGGTGGAGCTAAGAAAGAAGAATTAGGAACTGAAAACCTTGACCAATTAGCAAAAGGATTTGAAAACCTTGAAAAGCATATTGAGAATGTTAATAAATTTGGAGTTCCTGCAGTTGTTGCAATCAACAAATTCCCTACAGATACTGAAGCTGAATTAAACTTCGTTCTTGACAGATGTAAAGAATTAGGTGCAGAAGCAGTTCTTTCAGAAGTATGGGGCAAAGGTGGAGACGGTGGAGTTGAATTAGCTAAGAAAGTAGTAGAAGTTTGTGAAACTAAAACAGCTAACTACAAACCATTATATGATGTAGAAGAATCAATTAAGGCTAAGATTGAAAAGATAGCTAAGGAAATCTACGGTGCTGATGGAGTTGACTTCACAAGCGCATGCCAAAAACAAATTAAGAACATTGAAAAATTAGGCTTTGATAAGATGCCAATTTGTATGGCTAAGACTCAATACTCAATGACTGATGACCCTACAGTATTGGGTAGACCAAGTGGTTTCAGAATCACAGTAAGAGATATAAAGATTTCAAGAGGAGCTGGATTCCTTGTAGCATTAACAGGAGAAATCATGACAATGCCAGGATTACCAAAGGTGCCGGCTGCAAACACTATCGATATATTACCAAGTGGAGAAATAGTAGGATTGTTCTAAATCATAGCTGGGCTAAAGCCCAGCTTATTTTTATACCCCGAGCAAACGTTTTCTCTATTTACATACTTGCTTTAATACGGTAAAATATTTCTAGGTATTGAAAGCAATAGACGAGTGCTTTTTCCTCGTCATCGAAATATTTAGGAGGATAACATGACATTTAATTCTAGAATCAAGAGTGCTCAAACCGATTCGCTATTCGAGGCAATATTAAAATTAGAAACCCAAGAAGAATGCTATCGTTTTTTTGAAGATATTTGTACTATTAAAGAGGTTCAGGCTATATCTCAAAGATTTGAAGTTGCGAAGCTATTAAAGCAGAATAAGACATACAATGAAATTGAATCAGAGACTGGGGCTAGTACGGCAACCATAAGTAGAATCAATAGATCCCTAAATTACGGGGCAGATGGTTATAGGTTAATATTTGAAAAACTTGGAATAATCGAAAAGGAAGAAGAATAAAAAAGACCCGAGATGGTTATTAGCATTTTAAATGCTGTAATTACAATCTCGGGTCTTTAATTATGATTTTCTACTATCCCTCGGCCTAAAGCCTTCAAATATGAAGTAATCAAATAGATTTCTATTTTTCACTAAGTCTTTTTGAGACCTTATGGTATAAGCAAAGGTAGGAGTTCTATATAGGTTTCTAATAATATTGTAGGATAACATATCTGCATAATGATGGTTAAAGGCTATGAAATTCGGCTTAGAATAAAAATTTAGAAGCATATTTTGTAATATAAAGTTCATGACTATGTTTTTTTCGAGTTCTCTTTTAAAATAATTTGAAGATAGCTGACCCCTAATGACCCTAGGTCTGTTTTTTTTGTACCAATTGATTATTAATGGGTCAAAAGACTCTATACAATATACTCCTTTGTATTCATCCAGTAGAGTTGAGGTTATTTCACATATTTTCAAATTATCACTAGGGCCTTTAATCTCTACTATTAGAGGAACTCGCCCATTAACAAATTGTAGTATATCTTTAAAAAGGGGAATATTTTTATCACTTTTAAAAAGCTTTAATAACTTTAAGTCTTCATAAGCGACATCTTCAACCATCCTATCTATTCCACAGACTCTCTTTAAAGACTTATCATGAAAAACAATAGGTACATTATCCTTTGTTAGGCGTACATCTAATTCTATACCGTAGTCTTCTTCAATGGCTCTTTCAAATGCTTTCATAGAATTTTCCGGAGCATTTGAGTTATTATTATAGAGTCCTCTATGGGCATAATACCTATCCTTAAAGGGGTTGAAATCAGGCCTAGAGGTTATTTTGGGCATAATTGCCAGAAGATAAAGAGATATTACTAAAATAACTAAATAAATAAACATAGGTCACATCCTAATTTAATTAATCATCTACATCAAAGTTTTCTAATATGCTTCCTTTAGTTGGAGGTTTAGAATCTCCGTGTTTAACCAACATTATGGTAGATAGGGAAGCGAGGGAGAAAAATATAGAATATGGGAATAATATTCTATAGGATACGGTTTCGAGTAAAAATCCGGATAGTATTGGTGTAAAGATTTGCGCTGCCATGGAAAATGTATAGTAGTAACCCGTGTATTTACCTATATCTGAACTCTTGCTCATTTCTACGACCATAGGGTATGAATTTACATTAATTGCTGCCCATCCAAAGCCTGTAAAGGCAAATGCAATATTAATAAGTGGAGAATATTGGACGAATAAAAATACTACAAAGTATGAGAGAGTCATTAATATAATTCCGACCATAATAGTTTTTTTCCTCCCTACTTTACTGGAAATTGCACCGATAGGTATAAATGCTATTATAGCAGCTCCGGTAGCTACCATTAGGGCGTTGGCAAATCCACCGCCTTGAAGATTCCATACCCTTGTTGCATATCTTGAAAAGGCTGTTGTTATGGCGTTATAAGCTGTAAACCATAGAAATACCGATACAAGTATAAATGCCAAACTTCTCATAACATCCTTTGGAAGCTTTTCGTCTCTTCCTTGTTCTTCATCTACTGCAGGTTCAATATCTAGAGGAATTTCCTTTGCTAGTTTATTTTCTCTTATGGTGCTTATAAGGATGGCCACTGAAGCTATCATGAAAATAGAAACTGCTCTAAAAATTCCTACATAACTTGGATTGGCTTCCTTGGGTAGTAGTCTACTTATCAAAGCTAGGGTAAAGATACCGCCCACAGCCCCCATTAAATTAACAAGAGCATTTGCCTTGCTTCTAAGAGGTTTAGGGGTTAAGTCGGGCATAAGAGCCACTGCAGGAGACCTATAGGTTCCCATGGCTAATAGGACTGTGGCCAAAGATATGAAGAACAAGGGGAAGTTCCTAGTATTATCTGCATAAGGAATTATGGTCATAAAAATTATAGAAATTATGGTACCGGTGATGATAAAGGGGGTCCTCTTACCCATCCTTGTATTGATCTTATCAGAAAAGGCGCCGAATATAGGTAGTAAGAATACTGCCAATATATTATCGAGAGCCATTATGGCTCCGGTTAATGTTTCTCTAAGACCAAAGGTGTTCTGTAAAATCAAGGGAATTATATTATCGTACAATTGCCAAAATGAAGAAATGGACATAAAACCTAAACCAATGAGTATGGTCTGCTTGTAATTTAATTTCAAGTGCACTACCCCCTTAAAAAACAAAGCCCTTGGAATATTCCAAGGGCTTCTCTGGTTTCTTATTTAACAGTTATATTTTCAGCTTGAAGACCTTTTTGACCTTCAACAACTTTAAATTCTACTTCTTGGCCTTCTTCTAAAGACTTGAAGCCATCTTTTTGAATTTGTGAGAAGTGAGCGAAAACGTCTTTTCCGTCTTCTCCTG
>CAZTEN010000073.1:0-8717 GCA_964612495.1 uncultured Tissierella sp.
ATATTAAAAATCCTAAGATATTGATATTAGACGAAGCAACATCAAACATCGATACTGAAACGGAAAAGACAATCCAAAGAGGAATCGAAAAGCTACAAGAGGATAGGACTACATTTATAATTGCCCACAGGCTTTCAACTATTAAGAATGTAGATAAGATATTGGTTTTAAATAAGGGCAAGATAATAGAGAGAGGCAACCATGAGTCCCTTATGGAATTAGATGGTTTTTACAAGAATATGTATGATGAACAAATCAGAAACCAATAAAACAAGGCACAAAAGGAAAGTCCTTTTATGCCTTGTTTTATAAGTTGGAGAATTATTAACATAGTTAGATTATTGATAATATAATCCAGTTTATTATAAACAAGACTGTTGAGCCTATTAGTATTGGATGTACATCTTTCATTTCCTTCTTACACATCTTAACAATGATGTAGAAGAAGAATCCAGTAGCAATACCATAGGATATACTATAGCATAGTGCCATGAATATACCTGCGAAGAATGCAGGGATTGCTTCATCTAAATTATCCCAGTCGATTTCTGCAAAAGCTGAAAGCATCATTATACCAACAACTATTAGTGCAGGGGCTGTAGCTTGTGCTGGTACAATTCCAGCAACAGGTGCTATAAAGATACATGCTAGGAATAATAAGGCAGTTACCAAGCTTGTTAATCCTGTACGACCTCCGGCTGCGATACCGGCAGCACTTTCAACATAAGTTGTGGTGTTAGATGTACCAAAGATAGCTCCTATTGAAGTTGCAGTAGCATCAGCAAATAAAGCTTTATCCATCTTTGATTTGAATCCTGTACCTGATTCCATAGCTTTTTCATCTTCCGCGCTGAAGATACCGCTCTTTCGTCCTGTACCGATAAAAGTACCTATTGTATCAAATGTATCCGATAAAGAAAATGCAAAGATTGTCATAAGTACTAGGGGTATCTTAGCCGAATCACTAAACAGTGATAGCAAACCATCTTTCCCAAAAGCTGCTCCAAATGTAGTTCCTAGTTCAGCAAAGGATTGACCTATACCGGATGTGGTACCTACTTGGGAAACATCTACAACTCCCATAGGAATACCGATAATAGTAGTAACTACAATACCAATTAGTATTGCGGCTTTAACCTTTAATACCAATAAAACGATTGTTAAAATAAGTCCTATTATAGCTAATAAAACCGGAGCTGAGTTAAAGTTTACAAGACTAGGAACAGCACCTGCATCTGCTATTACTGTACCGCCATCAAGAAGTATATAGCGTCCGGGATCGGATGTAAAGCTTAAAAGACCTGCACTTTTAACCCCGATATAAGCGATGAAGATTCCTATGCCTCCACCTATTGCATTTTGTAAACTTTTTGGAATAGCTTTAATAATGGATTTACGAATTTTTGTTACAGTAATGAAGATATTTACAAGACCACAAATAAATACCATTGCCAATGCTTGTTGCCAAGTAAAGCCTAAACCAAAAACCACAGTGTAAGTAAAGAATGCGTTTAATCCCATACCTGGTGCTTGTGCGTAGGGAACGTTAGCAAAGAGGGCCATGACTAATGTTCCTACAACCGATGCTACGATTGTTGATAAGAATACTGCTCCCCAAGGCATGCCGGTTTGTGATAGCATTGATGGGTTTACGAAGATGATATAAGACATTGCAAAGAAAGTAGTAGCTCCTGCTACAATCTCTGTTGACACCCTTGTGCCATTTTCCTTTAACTTGAAAAAGTTTTCCATGAATAAATCTCCCTTCATTTATTTTAATAAGGGCTAGCTCCAAGCTAATATTGTTTAGAGAAAATATACAATTAAGTTGAAATTAAGCCCATATCAACATTATAAAGATAAACTTAAGTTCAGAAATAGTTTACCATAGCATCAAGGTCCAATCAAGCTAATAATCTAATCTTAGGGTCTTTTAGTTATATAATAACTGTAATGCTAGATAAATGATATGTATAAAAGTACCAAAAAACGATTATGCCAGTTCTCTCCTGATTAAATATTGGTATTATTTCTTTTTTCGTGTTATTATTAGAATAATTAGACATAATTGACTCTAAAGGAGGCTTATATGTTAGACAGTTTTTATTACAAAAGATTTAAGAAAACCGGTATTTTTGTAGCTATATTTACCTTGTTATTTATTATATTTTTTGCTACCCTTAAGTATACTCTTCCTTTTGTACTTGGATTTTCAATTGCACTTTCTACAAGGAATGTTAATGCTGCTATTCAAAAGAAGCTTAAGATATCATCAGGTTTTACTGCCATAATAACCACCACTACTATCTTTTTAACAGTAGGTCTATTGGTAACTGTTGCTATATCCAAGATTACAACAGAGATTATTTTAATCTTAAACAAGTTTCCAAGCATAGATAAGATAACCATATATATTGAATTTTTAGTTAAGAAGATTATCGAGATGACCGGTCAAATAAATCCTGCTGTCCTTGAGAAGGTATATGAATATCTTCAGCAACTTTTAAGCCAGCTGTGGAATTTTATAATAGTAATTCTAAATACGGTTCTTTCTGCTGCTCTTCAGCTTCCTAATGTACTATTAATAATGGTAATTACATTCATAGCAACTTATCTTTTTTCAAAGGATTATAGATCGTTTAGAAATGGCTTCTATTCTATATTTACGACAGATGGTAAAAAGAAGATGCAGGCAATAGTTGAATCTGGAATTTCCATGACTTTTGGATATGTAAAAGCTTACTCATTAGTAGTATTCATAAGCTTTTTGCAGGTTTTAATAGGATTTAGCCTATTAAAGGTGAATTTTGCACTTATATTGAGTATATTGTGTGCACTATTTGACCTTCTTCCTATAATAGGTATGATAATGATATTTGTTCCTTTAATTATCTACTATTTTATAATTGAGAAAACTGTTGCTGCAGTATTGCTTATTGCTTTATTCGTTCTTGTTCAAGTTGTTAGACAGATTATTGAGCCGAAACTTGTATCCCATACCTTGGACATTCATCCCGTTTTAATTCTTGGGGCTATTTTTATAGGTTTAAAAGTTAATGGTTTCTTTGGAATGATATACTTCATTTCACTTATGGTTGCCTATAAGGTGCTGGTTAAGGTAAATGTTCTCTAGTTTAAAAGGCTGTATCATATTATTAAGACTGTCCTAATACTATATTATAGTAAATCGATTTTCAAAGTAGCATAACTACTTTTTGAATAGACTAATTTTAAAGGGGAAATATAAAAAATGATGAAAAGGAAGAATTTGGTTATTTTACTTGCTTTAATAATGGCTCTATCCATAGTTTTTTCAGCATGTTCATCTTCTGAAGAACCGGCTGCTACTCCGGAGCCAGCAACTGAAAGTCCGGCTGAGGCACCTAAGCCTACCAGCCCAACAGGGGAGGTTACAATCGGTAATACTACCGAGTTGTCAGGGGACTGGATTCCTTACTGGCAAAACAATGCAGCAGATTACGATATCTATAATATGATTACAGGCTACGGAACAGTTGAGCTTACCTTTGATGGTGAATATGTAATCAATGAACTTGTAGTAGATAAACATGAAGTAACTGAAAATGAAGATGGGTCTAAAACTCATACTTGGACTATAAAAGATGGTCTTACCTATGCAGACGGAACTCCTATTACAGCATATGATTATGTTTCAACTATAATGCTATGGTCATCTCCTGCTGTTGGGGATAATGGTGCTACTAATGACTATGGATATGAGTTCAAGGGATGGACAGACTTCTCTAAAGGTACTACTAAGGAATTTACAGGTGTTAGACTTTTAGATAAAATGACTTACTCAGTTACCATTGCTGCCGATAGCCTACCATATTATTTTGAACTAGCACTTGTTAGTGCTGTTCCAACTGATATAAAATTCTGGTCAGACGATACAGTAGAGATTAAAGATGATGGAAATGGAGCTTATTTCTCAGATAATTTCACCTTGGAAAAATTCAGTGCAAGATTTGATGCTGCCAGACGTGAGGTTCCTCGCCCATCAACAGGACCATATGTATTAGAAAGTTATGACGAGGCATCTAAGACAGCAGTTCTTAAAGTAAATGATAAGTTTATTGGTAATTTTGAAGGACAAAAACCTTTAATAGAAACCGTTATATATAAGAAAGTAAACCAAGAAACAGCATTAGATGAACTATCTACTGGCTCAGTTGACATACTATCTGGCATGGCAAGTGGAGATGAAATAACAGCAGGTCTTGACTTAGTTGATAAGGGTGGAGTTGCTGTTGCTTCATATCCTCGTGCAGGATATGGTAAGTTGATGTTCCAATGTGATTTTGGACCAACTCAATTCGTGGAAGTTCGTCAAGCTATAGCTCACCTTCTCGATAGAAATGACTTTGCTAAGGCATTTACAGGTGGATTTGGTTCTGTTGTAAATGGACCTTATGGAGAATCAATGTGGTTCTACCAAGAGACAAAAGCTGAACTAAATGAAAGATTAAATGCATATCCTTATAGCTTAGAGGAAGCTGTTAAGCTTCTAGAGCAGGCCGGATTTAATTTAGATGAGAATGGAAATCCATATGAATCAGGAATTCGTCATAAGAAGATGGAAGACGGTACTTTAATGCCTTTAGTTATTGAATGGGCTTCATCTGAAAAAAATGCTGTATCCGATTTACTAGTAGTAAAGTTACAAGAAAATCCTGATTTAACAGCTGCGGGGATAAAAATCAACCAAACTGTTATTACATTTACAGAGCTTTTAAATTATATGTATAGAGATGCCACTCAAGATCCTAAGTATGCAGTTCCTACATTTGGAATGTACAACTTAGCAACTAACTATACACCTAGATATGATTTATCTAAGACATATCCAATAGACCCGGATATGGTTGCACAAGGATATAATACAAACTTCTTATTAGATGAACAATTAGATAATTTATCTAAGGAGATGGTCTTAGTTGATTCTCAAGACCGAGAAGGATTTAAGGTAAAATTCGTAGACTTTGTTGATAGATGGAATGAATTATTACCGGATGTACCACTATACTCAAATATGTATCATGACTTCTATAATGATAAGATAAAGGATTATAAAGTAAATAACCTAATAGAAATGGTTGATGTTCTTCTATATGCATATGTAGCTGAATAGAATAAATAGAATAATTTAAATACAATTATGAAAATAGGGTATATACGTATACCCTATTTTCTACATAAAAAATAAAACTTACAAAATTATATAAATATTTGGATAAGGCGGGAAAAATATGGCTAAGTACATAGGTAAGAGAATACTGTATATGATATTCATATTCTTTATAATGTCCCTTTTACTATTCTTTCTATACAATCTCATCCCTGGAGACCCTGCTAGAGCAGAGTTGGAAGGTGTGAGGAGCAAAATAACACCGGAAGAATATCAATATAGGTATGAGCAGGCAAGAATTAGAATGGGTCTTGACGATCCACTAATCATTAGATATGCAAAATGGCTGAGAGGTACTCTTAAGTTAGATTTTGGCATGTCTCAGGTTTATAAGCAGCCAGTCGTAACGGTCATAAAACAGCCTATGAAAAATACAATATTTATCAACATTTTTGCGGTAGGATTAGCCCTTGCTATTACTATACCACTAGGTATTTATTGCGCAGTTAAAAGAAATTCCTTATTTGATAAGCTTATACAGGTTTTAACAATTGTGGGCTATAGTCTTCCTACTTTTATAATTTCTTTATTATTCATATTTGCATTTGCAGTTAAACTGGAATGGTTCCCCGTAAGCGGTATGTCTACTCCCAACTTTACAGGAAGTAGTTGGGAAGTATTTAAGGACAAACTATGGTATCTTGCCTTGCCTTTGGGAGTAATGACCATAGGTTCCTTGGGAGGTCTTACAAGATATATAAGGGCAGCCATGAGTGATGCTCTAAGTATGGATTATATCAAGACAGCCAGGGCAAAGGGCTTGACGGAAAAGGTTGTAATATTTTCCCATGCATGGAGAAATGCTCTTCTTCCTATTATTACCCTATTGATTGGTTGGCTTATAAGTGTATTCTCAGGTTCCTTAGTAGTTGAGAGTATGTTTAACTTAAACGGTATGGGGAAGTTCTATATTAATGCCTTAACTAGTCAGGATTATAACGTAGCCTTGGCAATTCAACTATTTTATATTGTAATTGCACTACTTGGGAATTTAATTACTGACTTAAGCTATGGTTTGGTTGATCCTCGTGTCAGAATAAACAAATAGGGGGAGAAGATATGGGTCATATGAAAGAAGTAGATAAGAAAAGAAGTTTCTTGTCCCTCCTATCTGGGAATCTTTTTGGAGGCAATAATAAACTATCTATATTAGAAGAAGAGAAGGTTCAAAGTCCATTTAGGACAGTTATTAAGACATTTAGAAGTAATAAGATAGCAATGACAGCTTTAATCATATTTCTATTAATATTTTTAACAGTTATAATTGGTCCGGTTATTAAGCCTATTGATCTATCCTTTTCTGAAACCAGTCAACAAAACGTAGGGCCGGGTTACGATTTAATGGCAATTCCAAAATCCTTAAATGGGAAATTAAAGGATATAGCTATTGGACCTACCTTTAGTGCGGGTATATCAGAGGATGGACTTCTGTATATATGGGGGAAGACTAGGATAAGTGATACCATTGATATTAGGAACCTGAAACTTCCTTCAAATATGGGTAAGATTGTGGACATAGCAGCAGGATACGACCATCTTATAATGTTAAATGATGAAGGTAAGATATTTGGGTCCGGAAGTAATCGACAACAGCAGATTACCCCTCCCTACGAGGTAGAGATGCTGACCAATATAAAGGAAATAGAAGCTGGATACCAATCTTCTCTGGTACTTACGAAAGACGGTAGAAGTTTTTATTTCGGAAACACCATGAACAATGACTATAACCAATTCCATCCCTACCAAGGAAATTTAAAGAAGATATTAACAACATCTGATGCTGTAGTTGGGCTGACCAATGATGGTCAAGTGGTTTATCTTGGTACACAAAGAAATGCATATTCAGATATACCAGAAAATGTAGGAAATGTTATAGACATAGCAACGACTGCCGCTACAGTTGCTGCTGTTAACGATCAAGGTCAGGTTTTTATTTGGGGGAACAAATCCACTAAAGGAGAAGGAAATCCTCCTAAAACTGAAAGTAAAATTCTTTCAATTCAAGGTGGAAGATACCACTATACAGCTCAGCTTGAAAATGGAGATATCATATCTTGGGGAGCCAATTATTATGATCAGGCTGATGTTCCTAAAGCTGTAAAAGAAAGTAATATAGAAAGGTTCTATACTGACTTCTACCAAAACTATGCTGTAACCCATACTGGGGAAGTACTGACTTGGGGACTTAAGGGCTATCTCTTTGGAACAGATGATTTAGGTCGAGATATATTTACAAGGCTCCTTAATGGAGGTCGAATGTCTATTACTATAGGTGCTGTAGCAGTTGCAATAGCAACATTTATCGGTATTGTTGTAGGTGGTATCTCCGGATATTTTGGTGGTAAGATAGATATGGTTTTACAAAGGGTAACTGAAATGGTAAATTCCTTACCTTTTCTTCCTTTTGCTATGATTCTCTCTGCCCTTATAGGAAATAACATGACTTCTTCACAAAGAACCTATTTAATTATGGTAATCCTTGGTCTATTATCTTGGCCAAGTCTGTCAAGATTAGTTAGAGCACAAGTATTATCTATCCGTGAGCAGGAATATGTTGTTGCAGCAAAATCCCTTGGAATCAAACAGATGGGAATTGTTTTCAAACATATTTTACCAAATGTAATATCAGTTATTATCGTATCTGCTACATTGAGTTTTGCAAGTAGTATGCTTACAGAAGCAACATTATCCTATTTGGGATTTGGAGTCCAAGCTCCACAGCCAACATGGGGCAATATGCTCTATGGAGCCAATAACAGCATAGTAATACAAAATTTTTGGTGGAGATGGGTATATGCGTCTATTCTCCTTGGTATATGCGTTATCTGCATTAACCTTGTAGGGGATGGTCTAAGAGATGCCATAGATCCAAAATCTCAAGAATGTTAGGGGGATATTAGATGCCACTATTAGAGGTTAAGAATTTGCATACTTATTTTAAAAGCAAAAAGGGTACTGTAAAAGCAGTAAACGGAGTATCCTACTCTGTAGAAGCTGGAAAGACCCTGGGCATTGTAGGAGAGAGCGGAAGCGGTAAAAGCGTTTCTGCCATGAGCATTATTAAATTATTAGACGGTAATGGATTTATAGACAGTGGTGAGATAATTTTTGATGGCAAGAATCTTGCAGATGTTGAGATTAAGGATATGATTCATATAAGGGGCAATGATATTTCAGTTATATTTCAGGAGCCGATGACTTCATTAAATCCAGTATTTACAATAGAAAGACAGGTATCAGAACCATTTATGGTACATCAGAAAATGACTAAAAAAGAGGCTAAAGAGGAAGTAGTTAAGATGCTTGCCCTTGTTAAGATTCCAAATCCTGAGGCAGTAGCAAAACAATATCCTCATCAATTATCAGGTGGTATGAGGCAGCGTGTTATGATTGCAATGGCCTTAGCCTGTAAGCCTAAGCTCTTAATAGCAGACGAGCCTACTACAGCCCTTGACGTTACAATACAAGCCCAAATATTGAAGCTAATGAATGATTTGAAGACCGGGAG
>CAZTEN010000074.1:0-8657 GCA_964612495.1 uncultured Tissierella sp.
GGTGAAGAAAAAAGGGTTCTTGAAATGGAAATTGTAGCTGTAGAAGGGACAATCAATAAGTATAAGGAAGATTATGAAAAAAAGCTTTTGTTTTTATCCAATCAGGTAGATATCAAGCTGAAGGTTGAGGATACAAAAGAGAAAATGGCTAGGTCAAGCAAGTATTTTTACTTGTCCGGATGGGTACCAAAAAAAGAAAAATTCCAACTTGAAGCCGCACTAAACAATTATAAGGATACTTTAATATTATTTAACGAGGAAGGTGACCAACGCCCCCCCACGAAATTAAAAAATATAAGACTTTTTAAGCCCTTTGAAACCTTAGTCAAGCTGTATGGAATGCCATCATATGAGGAAATTGATCCGACTCCATTTTTAAGCTTATCATATATGTTCTTATTTGGTGCCATGTTTGGAGACTTAGGCCAAGGATTTGTAATATTATTGTCGGGACTATTATTTAGTCGTAAGAATAAGCTATTTGGCGGGCTTCTTTCAAGACTGGGACTAAGCTCCATGATATTCGGTACCTTCTATGGAGCGGTATTTGGATTTGAGGATATAATTCCTGCCTTGATAATAAGACCCTTTGAAAGTATAAATAGAATTTTAATAACGGCAATAGTAGCGGGTATAGTCCTTATTTTAATAGCTTATACCCTAAATGTGGTAAATTCCTATAAGCGTAAGGATTTAGAAGAAGGCTTATTTGGTAAGGAAGGGTTTGCAGGGCTTATATTTTATTTAATCCTACTAGTTCTAGCTGCAAGTAAACTAATTGGAAGACATATTGTTCACCCTATCTTATCTATAGCAATTATACTACTTTGTCTTCTGTCTATGGTATTTAAGCAACCCTTGACTCATTTAATAAAAAATGAAAGACCCTTACACAGAAATGATATATCGGGATATTATGTGGAATCAATATTTTCTCTTTTAGAAACCCTCTTGAGTATGCTAAGCGGAACGGTTTCATTTATAAGGGTAGGAGCCTTTGCCTTGACTCATGTAGGCCTATTTATAGCCTTTGAGACAATAGGTGAAATGATAGGAAATGCTGCCGGAAATGCCATAGTCCTAATTATAGGAAATATATTAATTCTTGCCTTAGAGGGACTTATAGTCTTCATTCAGGGTTTGAGGCTTGAATACTATGAAATGTTTAGCAGGTATTATAAGGGTGATGGAAGGGAATTCAAACCCGCAAGTTTAGATAGCAAAACTAAAATTTAGGAGGAAGAAAAATGCAATTCATACTAATATCAACAAGCTTAATTGTTTTATTGACAATTGGAACAGGAACTTTCATGCTTTACAAGCAGATTGACGGAGGAAAGAAAAGACTAAAGAAGATTTTAAGATTTAACTTATTTGCCTTTTTACCCGTATTTATCGCAGCTACAATTCTTTTTGTTCCACAAACTTTCAATGCGGCTACAGCAGGAGCAGCCTCAGCTTCAGGATTGGGGTTTATCTCAGCTGCCTTAGCAACAGGCTTAGCAACATTAGGAGCAGGATATGCTGTAGCTATAGTAGGCTCTTCAGCTTTAGGGGCAGTATCTGAAGACCCTAGTCTATTGGGTAAGACCCTTATATTCGTAGGCTTAGCCGAAGGTATTGCGATTTATGGACTTATAGTATCAATCCTTATTCTAGGTGCATTATAAGATGAAATCCTTTTTAATAAGTGATAATAAGGATACCCTTATGGGCTTAAGACTTGCAAATATAGAGGGTGTCTTGGCAGGAACAAAGGAAGAAATAGAAGAGCATTTTTCAAAGGCATGTAAGGACAAGGATACGGGGATAATTATCATAACTGAAAAGGTATTTAATGAAATAAAGGAAGAGGTTCTCCTCTTAAAGAAAAAGAGGGACAGTAAATTAATTGTCACAATACCTGATAGATTCGGACTTAGGGATAAGAATTTCATAATGAAATATATTAAGGAGTCCATTGGTATAAAGATATGATGATTAATCATAATATCTTTTCAGTGGTGTGATGAAATTGCTATGCAATTTCTACTTATATTTAAAAAATTAGGTGGTGGTCTTATTATTACAGTTGAAGAAAAGTTGAATATGTTTAAGAAAATCATATATAAGGATGTGGAAAAAGAATTTATAAGAAGGATAGAAGAAATAGATATAAGGAATGAGGGGATTATTGAAACTAAGAGAGTGGAATTGAAAAAGGTAAAGGAAGATTTTATAAGAAAAGAAAAAACCAACGCCATTATAAGAAGAAATGAATTAATAGCTAAAAGATCCCAAGAGAACAACGAAAGAATCCTCCAGAAGAGACAAGAGATATTCAAGGATTTCTTGATATCATTAGAAAAAAAGGCTGTAGCCTTCTGCCATTCTGACTCTTATAAGGATTATTTTTTAAATCAACTTAAAGATAGGCTAGATGAGATTGAAGACTATGAAATTGTATTAAATATAAGCAAGGATGATTATTTAAACTTATCCCATGATATATCGAAAATTGGAAAGTTAAAAAACAAAGAATTAATTGTTGAAGCTATAACTAATGAAGATATAATCGGAGGATTTATTATATCTGACAAGTATAAGTCATATAACTACAACTATAGTATCAAGTCGATGATTGAAGAAAACGAATATGAAATAGGAAGGAATTTGTTCCTAGCATTGGAGAAAAAAGGTGACCAGATTGAATAAGCTAAGAGGTAAGGTTCAAGTTATAAATGGACCGGTTATAGTAGGTAAAGAAATGACTGGATTTAAGATGAGAGAGATGGTGCTAGTAGGAGAAAAGAAGCTTATCGGTGAGATAATCTCAATCAACGGGGATTTTGGCACTGTACAGGTATATGAGGAAACTGAAGGGATAAAGAGGGATGAATATATTATCTCTACAGGCAAACCTCTATCCTTAAAGCTTGGACCCGGAATGATTGGCAATATGTTTGATGGTATACAAAGACCCTTAAAGAAGATAAAAAGCCAATACGGCAACTTTATTCCCGAAGGAATTGGGCTAATATCCTTGGATGAAGAGCAATTATGGGATATAGAGCTCAAGGTAAGGGTGGGGGATTATTTAAACCAGGGGCAAGTTTTTGGCATAGTTCAGGAGACTCAACTAATCCAGCATAGGCTCTTGGTCCCCGTAGGCATAGAGGGCAAGGTCATAAATCTAGTAGGTGATGGGAAGTACAATTTTCATCATGAGTTACTTATATTGGAGGACAGCAAGGGGAATAAAAATCCCATCTATATGTATCAAGAGTGGCCTGTCAGAATTCAAAGGCCCGTTGTAAAGAGGCTTCCTATAGAAAAACTATTAGTTACGGGTCAAAGAGTTTTGGATATGTTCTTTCCTATTGCAAGAGGCGGAACAACGGCAATACCGGGAGGATTCGGTACAGGAAAGACTATGACCCAACATCAGTTGGCAAAGTGGTCGGATGCAGACATCATAATCTATGTAGGCTGTGGGGAAAGAGGAAACGAGATGACCGAGGTTTTGGAGGACTTTCCCAAATTAATAGACCCTAATACAAACAGGCCCTTGATGGAAAGGACCATATTGATTGCAAATACTTCGAATATGCCCGTTGCAGCTAGAGAAGCCAGTATCTATACAGGCATTACCATGGCTGAATACTTTAGAGATATGGGCTATAGTGTAGCTATTATGGCCGACTCCACATCTCGTTGGGCTGAGGCTCTAAGGGAAATATCAGGAAGGCTTGAGGAGATGCCTGCAGAAGAAGGGTATCCTGCATATCTACCTTCTAGACTGGCTCAATTCTATGAAAGAGCCGGATATGTGGAAACCCTGTCGGGGAATGAAGGGTCCGTAACCATTATAGGAGCTGTATCACCTGCAGGTGGAGATTTCTCTGAGCCTGTAACAGAAAATACAAAAAGGTTTGTTTCAGTATTCTTAGGCTTAGATAAGGAATTAGCCTATTCCAGACATTATCCGGCCATAAACTGGTTGACCTCCTACAGCGGATATACTCATATGATAAAGAATTACTATATAGAAAGGTTACATGAAGATATCGAGCCAATAAGGGCAAAGATGCTAAAGCTTCTATTTGAAGAAAGCAATTTGCTTGAAATAGTCCTATTAGTAGGGGAAGATGTTCTGCCGGATGATCAAAGGCTTATTCTTGAAATTGCCAAGGTAATAAAAAATGGGTTTTTACAACAAAACGCCTTTCATGAAATAGACACCTTCGTCCCTTTGGAAAAGCAGTTGGAGATGTTGAAAACCATTGAATTACTCTATGATAGGGGCCTAAGATGTATAAAACAGAGTATACCAATCTCCAAGGTTAAAGATGGAGACCTATATGGCCAGGTTATCAAAATGAAGTATACAGTTCCAAATGACAACTTGGATAAGCTTGAAGAGATAAAAAGTAATATAAATAGATTCTATGACAAGTTAGAATCCGATTACTCCAATTTGGAGGTAATATAATGAAGAAGGAATATTTAATCTTAGATAAAGTAGAGGGAGCCTTAATAGAGCTTTCTAATGTGCACAAAGTTGGTTATGGTGAAATAGTAAAAATTGAAAGTAAAGGGGAAAAAAGGGTAGGAAGAGTAATCAAGATAGATGGGGATAAGGTAGTTATCCAGGTATTTGGAGCAACTTTGGGCCTCTCAGTGGATAATACAAGGGTAAGTTTTAAAGAAAAGCCATTTGAAATCCCCCTATCCAAGTCTATATTGGGAAGAACCTTCAATGGCATAGGTAAGACCATAGATAAGGGTGGAGACATATATTCGGATAAATTCTATAATGTAAACGGCAGGCCCATAAATCCTGTAGCCAGGGAGTACCCGAGAAATTACATACAGACCGGTATATCATCCATAGATGCTCTTGCTACCTTGATAAGAGGGCAAAAGTTACCCATATTCTCCGGAGCCGGATTGCCCCACAATGAACTGGCAGCCCAAATTGTAAGGCATGCAAGAATAAAGCTGGATGGGGCGGAAAGTGATAATTTCTCCATAGTATTCGCTGCTATAGGGGTGAAACACGATGAGGCCTTTTACTTTAAAGAGCAATTTAGGCAGGCGGGAGTGCAGAACAAGGTAGTTATGTATATAAATTATGCAGATGACCCAATAATGGAAAGAATCATAGCACCAAAATGTGCCTTAACAGCAGCTGAGTATTTGGCCTATGAAGAAAAGCAACATGTTTTAGTTATTATGACGGATATTACAAGCTATGGAGAAGCCTTGAGAGAGGTGTCCTCCCTAAGAGAAGAAGTTCCCAGCAGAAAGGGATATCCGGGCTATCTTTATTCTGATTTAGCATCTTTATATGAGAGAGCCGGAATGATAAAAGAAATTGATGGGTCAGTAACCTTGATCCCGATATTGACCATGCCAAACGATGATATAACACACCCAATTCCGGACTTGACAGGATATATTACCGAAGGACAAATAGTACTGTCCAGAGACCTATACCAAAAGAATATCTATCCACCAATCAATGTATTGCCTTCTTTATCAAGACTTATGAAGGATGGTATTGGAGAAGGCTACACCAGGGAGGACCATGGTGATGTAGCAAACCAATTATTTGCATCCTATTCAAAGGTACAGGATGTAAGAGCCTTGGCACAGATAGTTGGTGAAGATGACTTGTCCGAAAGAGACCGAAAGTATCTGAAATTTGGAAATGAATTTGAAAAGAACTTTGTTTCGCAAGGCAGAAATGAGGATAGGGACCTTATGGATACTTTGAATCTTGCCTGGGAATTGTTTACTATATTGCCCATAGAGGAATTAGATAGACTGAATCCTAAATTAATAGAAAAGTATATGTAAGGGTGTGATGGTATGGCAGTTTATAAAGCAACTCCTACAAAAGCCAATCTATTGAAATTTAAGGCTTCTCTTCAATTTGCCAAAAAAGGCTATGAGTTATTGGATAGAAAGAGAACTGTGCTCATAAGGGAAATGATGTACTTAATTGATAAAGCCGGTAACCTTCAAGAAAAGATTGATACCCAGTTTCAAAATGCATATCATTCCCTTCAATTGGCAAATATTGCCACGGGGACAGGTTTTGTAGAATCAATAGCAGGCTCCATGAAAAGTGAAGAACCCTTTGATATATTATTTAAGTCTGTTATGGGTGTAGAGATGCCCATAATTAAGAATAATGAGAAGCCCTTAATAACCCAATATGGCTTCTATAGAACAAATTCGGCCTTCGATCAGGCTGTATTAAACTTTGCCAGTATCAGAAGGCTAATATATGAATTAGCAGAGGTAGAAAACTCAGTATATAGATTGGCCATGGAAATTAAAAAGACACAGAAGAGAGCAAATGCATTAGACAAAATACAGATTCCTAAGTATGAAAATATTATTAAATATATAAACAATGTACTTGAAGAGAAGGATAGAGAGGACTTTTTTAGACTTAAAAAGGTGAAGGGTAAGAGCAACAAAAAAAATCCTTGATTTCTTTGTGAAATCAAGGATTTAAATATACATGAAATTGACATAGAAAATGCATAGTGATATAATGTTAACAAAGAAAGATTGGGTGGTGAACAATAATGAATAAGGATTCACAGGTATCTATTACTGTAATCAGAAGATTACCAAAATACCATAGATATTTAACTGACCTTCTTAAAAAAGGGATAAATAGAATTTCCTCACAAGAACTCAGTAGCTTGACAGGGTTTACTGCCTCACAGATAAGACAGGATTTGAATAACTTCGGGGGTTTTGGACAACAAGGATATGGGTATAATGTAGAGGATTTGCATCGTGAACTAGGAAAGATACTTGGCTTAGATAAACATTATAATGCAGTTATATGTGGAACTGGTAACCTAGGACAGTCAATTGCCAATTACAAGGGAATTGAAGATGCAGGGATCAAGGTAATTTCTCTATTCGATAGAAATCCAAAGATGGTTGGTATGAAAATAAGAGATATTGAAGTAAGAGATATCGACATATTAGAGGAATTCATAATCGAAAACAAGGTTGAAATTGGAATAATTACAGTTCCAAAGGAAGGAGCACAGCCTATAGCAGATAGACTGGTGAAAGCCGGAATAAAAGGAATATGGAATTTTGCCCCAACGGATTTAATTGTGCCTGAGGATGTTATTGTTGAAAATGTAAGATTGAATGAGAGTATATTTATTCTTTCATATTTTCTTAATGCAATGAATAAAAAGTAAATTTAATACAAACAGTAGAACGTTTTCAAAAACTAAGGAGGTTTTAATTTGACAAATGAAGTATTAAATCCATTTGAGAGTGCTCAGCTTCAGATTAAAAAGGCATGTGATGCTCTTGGCTTAGATTCGGCGGTATATGAACTTCTTAAAGAACCTAAAAGAGTTATTGAAATAAGTATTCCTGTAAAAATGGATGATGGCAGTACTAAGGTGTTTAAGGGATATAGATCTCTTCACAACGATGCTGTAGGTCCGGGAAAGGGAGGAATAAGATTTCATCCGGGCGTAAATGCAGATGAGGTAAAGGCATTATCCATATGGATGACCTTTAAATGTTGTGTAACAGGTATTCCATATGGAGGAGGCAAGGGTGGAGTAACAGTAGACCCTCAATCCCTATCCCAAGCTGAGCTTGAAAGATTATCCAGAGGATATATTCAAGGATTATATAAGTATCTAGGTGAGCAGATGGATGTTCCTGCCCCGGATGTTAATACAAATGGTCAAATTATGGCGTGGATGATGGATGAATACATTAAGCTTACAGGTAAATTCTCTTTGGGAACAATTACCGGAAAGCCGGTTGAATGGGGAGGCTCCAAGGGAAGAAATGAAGCGACAGGTTTTGGAGTAGCTGTAGTTACAAGAGAGTTAGCAAAGAAATATGGTATAGATATTAGCGGAGCAAAAGTTGCAGTCCAAGGTTTTGGTAACGTAGGAAGCTTTACTGTAAAGAATATTCAAGCTCAAGGAGCCAAAATCGTAGCCCTTGGTGAATGGGCTAAGGAAGTTGGAACATACGCATTATATAATGAAAATGGCTTGGATTATGAGGATATGGTTAAGTATATGGAGGAACACAGAAATTTAGTAAATTATCCAAAGGCAAAGATGATTTCATTGGATGAATTCTGGGAACTAGATGTTGATATTCTTATACCTTCCGCTTTGGAAAATGCTATAACTGAACAATTGGCTGAAAAGATAAAAGCAAAGCTAATCTGTGAAGGAGCCAATGGACCAGTAACTCCGGATGCTGATATAGTTCTTGAAAAGAGAGGCATAGCGGTAGCACCTGATATCCTAGCAAATTCCGGCGGTGTAACAGTATCCTACTTTGAGTGGGTTCAAAACCTATATGGCTACTACTGGTCAGAAAAGGAAGTAGTTGAAAAGCAAGAAATTGCAATGGTAGATGCCTTTAATGCCATCTGGAAGATAAAAGAAGCACACAATGTATCCATTAGAAATGCAACTTATATGTATTCCGTCAAGAAAGTTGCAGATGTAATGAAATTAAGAGGCTGGTATTAGCTAGAATAGGGACAGGACAACTGTCCCTATGTCACGTTTTTGGAAGGAAAGAAATGACTGGTAGTATGGAGGAGGTAAATTGTAAGGAATATTATGAGAATTGGTTATGCATGTAAATTAATA
>CAZTEN010000075.1:0-8619 GCA_964612495.1 uncultured Tissierella sp.
TGTCGATAATCATTTTTCTCACTCTTACCACCTTCCTTGTTCTATTCTATGCATGTGATTTATAATTGTTTACATAAAAAAGAACCTTCAGCCAAATGACCAAAGGTTCTTTTAACTCTACTAATTATTTTTTACCCTTTACAGCCTTTACAATTTCTCCAACCACTAGTGGAATGAAAGCAAAGGATAATACTATTTCCCAATCTGTAATTCCCAATGGGAATGTATAGAATATGTCTTGTAGGAATGGTACATAAAGTACTAATAACAATAATCCAAAGGCAAATGCTGTTGCAAGTACCATTGACTTGTTAGAGAATATTCCTATCTTAAGCAAAGTAAACTTTTGTGATCTACTTGAATAAGCTCTCAATAACTCAGCAGTTATAAGTGTTGCAAATATTATTGTTCTTGCATGCTGAATGCTGTCCGGGTATTTTTGCATTCCCCAGTAATAAGCTAGAAGTGAACCACCTGCAACTGCTATAGATTGGAATATTATATTTATCATCATACCACGGTCAATAATAGGTTCGTTAGGATCTCTAGGTTTTTGATCCATTATATCCGGCTCGCCCTTTTCAACACCAAGAGCTAAAGCAGGGAAAGAGTCTGTTACAAGGTTTAACCATAGTAATTGAATAGGTAATAATGGAACTTCCCATCCTAGTAAAATACTTGTAAATACAAGGATAACCTCACCGATATTACAGGATAATAGGAAGAATACGAACTTCTTAATATTGGAGAATATTATTCTACCTTCTTCTACTGCTGCAACTATACTTGCAAAGTTGTCATCTGTAAGAATCATTTCTGCAGTATTCTTCGCAACGTCTGTACCTGTGATACCCATGGATACACCTATATCTGCCTTCTTAAGTGCTAGTGCATCGTTTACACCATCACCTGTCATGGCTGTAATCTCGCCATTATCTTTTAAAGCTGAAACTATTTTTACCTTATGCTCAGGTGAAACACGAGCATAAACCTTTGTGTTTTTAACTACTTCTCTTAATTGTTCATCTGTTAAGTTATTAAGGTCTGCGCCCATCATAGCTTGATCTTCGCTTTCAGCCATACCTAAGTCTTTAGCTATAGCAAAAGCAGTTTCTTTGTAGTCACCCGTAATCATTACTGTGTTAATACCGGCTTGCTTACAAAGCTTAATTGCTTCCTTAACTTCTGCTCTAGGTGGATCTATCATGCCACTTAAACCTACGAAGGTTAGGTCGTTTTCGTTTACGTCTGAAGTGATTTTTTCCGGTAATTTGTCATACTCTCTGCAAGCAAAAGCAAGTACTCTTAGTGCAGCCTTTGCAAAGCTTGAGTTAGCTGCAAGAGCATTTTTCTTCATTTCTTCTGTGAAAGGAACTGCTTTATTATCCACAAGGACATGTGTACATCTGCTAATAATAATGTCCGGAGCTCCCTTAGTAAATCCTATGACTTTTCCAGGTACAAAATTGGAATGGAATGTAGTCATCATCTTTCTATCCGAGTCAAATGGTAACTCTTCAATTCTAGGGAACTTATCGTTTATTTCTTTACGAGTGATACCAGCTTTTCCGGCTAGGGATACAAGGGCACCTTCTGTAGGGTCTCCAAGAACTCTATATCCTTCTGCTGTCTTTTCGATTTGTGCATCATTAGCAAGTATAGCTGCTGATAATAGAGTTTGTAGGCTTCCAACTTTATCTACAGTTATTTTCTCACCTTTAACTACGAAATCTCCTGTTGGATCGTATCCACCGCCTGTAATGTCCAGTATTGTATCATCAGTATATACTTTTGTAACAGTCATTTCATTTTGTGTTAGAGTACCTGTTTTATCTGAGCAGATTACAGATGTAGAACCAAGGGTTTCAACAGCTAGAAGCTTTTTAACTATAGCATGACGTTGAACCATCTTGTTCATACCAATGGAAAGAACTATGGTAACTATAGCTGCAAGTCCTTCAGGAATAGCTGCAACTGCCAATGAGATAGCAGTCATGAACATTTCAAGAACGCCTCTACCTTGAAGCATACCTACTACGAATACCAAAACAACTACGGCTATAGTAATAGTGCCAAGAAGCTTACCAAGTTGGTTTAACTTCTTTTGTAATGGGGTAAGTTCATCTTCAAAGGTTTGAATCATTGTAGCAATCTTGCCTATTTCAGTATCATGGCCTGTACCAACTACAACTGCCTTGCCTCTACCATAGTTAACTATAGTTGACATATATGCCATATTTGCTCTGTCTCCAAGTGAAACCTCGGAATCTAATACTAATTTGCTGTTCTTTTCTACAGGAACTGATTCTCCGGTTAAGGAAGCTTCTTCAATCTTAAGATTTGAGCTCTCAACAAGTCTTAAGTCTGCAGGAATGATGTCACCTGTTTCAATAACTACTATATCTCCGGGTACTAAGGTACTTGAAGGAACTATTTCAGGTTTTCCATTTCTTACTACCTTAGCATTAGGAGAAGCCATTTTCTTCAATGCCTCAAGTGATTTTTCTGCTTTACCTTCTTGATAAATACCTAAAGCTGCATTAACTACAACTATAGCTAAAATTACAATTGCATCCTTTACTTCTCCAACAAATATAGAAATAAGTGCTGCTGCGATTAGAATTAGAATTAAGAAGTCTGAAAACTGTGCAATAATTTTAGACATTAGACCTTTCTTTTCTTCTTCTTTTAATTCATTGTGGCCATATTTAGATAGCCTAGATTCAACCTCTGCGGAGGTTAAACCGTTTTCCACGTTTGTACTAAGTTCCGAAATGAGGTCATTCTCATTTCTTTGGTACCATTCCATAAAACCCCTTCTTTCTTAGTGAATTGATGTATAGATGAATCTCCGTTTTCATCATACATAGTTTTGTTGTGTGCTGCAATTGACATGCAAGAGTCTTTAATACTATTATACCTAAGTATCAAGGAACTAATCATTAGCCGGTATAAACAAAAAAAGACCATTGCTTATGCCAATCCATAAACAAAAGTCTTGCTCCCAAGTGGTCAGTTAGCCGGGGGTTACCCGTATTGACGACTAACTATTTATAGCTACTCCCTTTTGATATGATAATTATATATTCCATACATAATTATGTCAATAAAAAATTATGCATGTAAGATAAAGTCATTATCATTTGACATTGACCTTGAATTATTAGATAATTTAAGTAACTAAAAAGGTGAGGGGATTCTTATGAAGAATAAAATATTAGTAGTTGATGATGAGAGAGCTATTGCTGATATAATAAAATTCAACTTAGAAAAGGAAGGCCATGTAGTAAATATAGCTTTCGATGGGGAAGAGGGACTACTTAAGACTTTCGCTTGGGATCCGGACCTTGTTCTATTGGATATTATGATGCCTAAAAAGGATGGATTTCAGGTTTTAAAGGAAATAAGAACTAAGAGACAAACTCCGGTTATAATGCTTACTGCTAAGGAAGAAGAGGTGGATAAGGTCCTTGGACTTGAACTTGGAGCGGATGATTATGTAGTAAAGCCTTTCGGCATGAGGGAGTTGATGGCTAGGGTAAAAGCCAATCTTAGAAGGATGGATTTTTCTAACTCATCTAACCTTTCAAATGGGGATCTTATTGAAATTAATGGTCTTGAAATAGATTTAGTTAAGTACGAAGTAAGAAAGAATGGGAAGGTCCTAGAGCTGACCTTAAGGGAATTCGAACTCTTAAAGTTTTTAGCTTCCAGTACTGAGCAGGTATTTTCAAGGGAGCAGCTTCTTGAAGAGGTGTGGGGTTATGAGTATTACGGCGACATTAGAACCGTTGATGTGACGGTTAGGAGACTTAGAGAAAAGATTGAGGATGCTAATGGTGAATTTAAATATATCTTGACTAAAAGAGGGGTAGGATACTACTTTGGGAGGTAACATATGATATCCAGTATAAAATGGAGATTTGTTTTCGTTTATTTTTTGCTGGTATTTATTGCAATGGCCATAGTAGGGATTTTTATAGTTGGAAGGTTGGAAGACCAACAGATAAAGGCAGTCACTAGGGATATGGAGCAAGAGATTCAGAGCATATCATCATCTATTTCAGACAATGACTGGCTTGAAAACGTGAGTGACATTCAAAACACTATAGATGAGTGGCCCTTAGGAAGTAACCAAACTCTCTATGTAATTTATGATGAGGATATTCCTACTATTATTGCATCAAATGCAGAACAGAAAGAAAATGTTGTTGGTTATAACGCCCTGTCAAATAAATACATAGACCCTATTATAGTGCAGAAAGCCTTCGATGGAGATAAGGGCGAGTCCATCATCGAGGAATTGAATGAAAATATAATCAATAAACACCTATCCTATCCGGTTTATTCCGGTATGGGTAAGCTTCATGGTGTATTATATATGACCTATAACCTTGAAAATGTATATAATACAGTAAATGAATCTAAAACCATACTTACAAGTGCAACCTTTCTGGCCCTTGTAATTACCATATTTCTAGGTTTTCTTATTGCATCCTCTATCACTGAGCCCATCAGAGATGTAACTAAAAAGGCTGAAGAGATGGCAATGGGTGACTTTGACCAATTTGTAGATGTAAAGTCTGATGATGAGATAGGTCAGCTTGCCTCCATGTTTAATCACCTTACCTTGAAGCTAAAGGAAACAATTCAGGATATGGACCTTGAAAGAAGTAAATTAGACACTATATTTAACTACATGGCTGAGGGCGTAGTTGCAGTTGATACAAATGGCTATATAATTCACGTGAATCCTATTGCTATGGATATACTTGGCTTAGATGAAGGTCTGATCTATGGAGAGGAAAAGATAGACTTACTTAAGTTAAATATACATAAGATAGATTATACAAAAAAAGAAAATTTAGAGGGCTCCGTTACCACAAAAATAAACTCAAAGGTCTATAAGATTAAATATGCCCCATTCAATAACGAAAAAAACATCGTAGGGGGTCTTATTGTAGTATTTCAGGATATTACTCAGGAGCATAAACTGGATAATATGAGAAAGGAATTCGTGGCTAATGTAAGCCATGAGCTAAAGACACCTATTACTACAATTAAGTCTTATACTGAGACCCTTATGGATAATGAATTGGATAAGGTAATAAGTCAAAAGTTTTTATCTGTAATAAATAGTGAAAGCGATAGAATGGCTAGGCTTGTTAGGGATCTTCTTCAGTTATCCAATATAGATTATAACAAGACCAATTGGAAGAGAACTGAGGTTTCAATAGGTGATATGATAAGAGATATCATCTCCAAATTAGATCTTCTTATAAAGGAAAAAGAACACAATTTAGAATTAGACTTTAGGGAAAATTTACCAAGTATTATAGTAGACAAAGATGGTATGGAACAGGTAATACTAAATATAATTTCCAATGCAATTAAATATACTGAAAATAAGGGTAGAATAAATATAAGCGTATATTCAAGAGATAAGGAGCTTGTTATAAAGGTTAAGGATAATGGTATAGGAATACCTAAGGATGATCAGCATAGAATATTTGAAAGGTTCTATAGAGTTGAAAAGGGTAGGAGTAGAGAAATGGGTGGAACCGGATTAGGTCTATCTATAGCTAAAGAAATAATAGATGCCCATGATGGAAGGATTGAAATCAACAGTGTACTTGAAGAGGGAACTGAGGTGATTTTAACTCTACCGCTGGTGTAATTTAATCTTAATTACTCTGTAATACTTTTGTAACATAGATGTTATATAATGAAATTGTAGTAAAATAGATTTGATTATGAATAAAGGGCTTAAAGGCAAATAAATTTAATGTAAAAAGGAGGGAGAAATATGTGGAAAAGAATTTTAGCCTGCATTATGATAGCACTAAGTATTATTACTTTTACAAATTTTTCTTATGCTACTAATGTAGTTGGTACGACTAAATATGAGATTCTTAACCCTGAAAAGGTATCTTATTCAACTAGGGATAGAGTCGTTCTTATAAATGGCAAGGCTCCTTCTGGAACAGAGGTAACCATAAATGTTTATGGTACTACAGACTTAACTAGAAGTAAATTCAATTTAGATACGTTGCCTGGCGAGAAGGATTATATTTTCTTATTATCCGAGAAAGTTACATCAGGAAACCTTGGCTTATTTCAAAAACAACTAAATCTAGTAAAGGGAATAAATAAGATTGTTATTAATTTTGGTGTAGAAGGTGTAGAAAACAAAGAAATTATAGTATACGTTTATAATAGAAGCATATTAGTAATAAGAGAAAATAACAACATAGTACTTCCATTGTTGAAGTAAGAGAAAATAGGAGATGATTTGATGAAAGAGAGAGCTAAGACCATTCTCCTATTTCTTTTGGTATTTTCTAGTGTTTATATGACGTCTAAGCTTTGGATAAAATTGCCTGATAAACTAGGCAATTTTTTTAAAAGCGATGAAGTTTTATCTTCATCTTATGACATTTCGGATATGATATCTCCATCGAAGTATTTATTGAATTTTGGAAATAAGAATCATACAATAACCTATGATGATTCCAAGTATGATATTTGGGTTAATTCAAAAATTCTCTTGTCTAGTGTCTTAGAAAATGAATCTATTTCTGTAGATGAGATAAGCAAAGATCAATACCTTAATTTTCAAGAGGAAAGGTCGATTGTTTTTTATTTTCCTGAGGAGTTAAACACCTATATTCTAGCTAAAACATGGGATGTTAAATCACCTAATAAAGTTGCGGATACTATTCCTAATATAGTAGAAATCTACATGTATTTAGGGAATGGGAATCCTTTTTTTGTTTTTAGCGATGAAAATAGGTATGTTTTAGTAAAGGGGGAAAATATCGACAACTCCCAATTAAAAGATGAATTAACTCAAATCGATGAGGCTAAACTATATGACTACTACTATTCAATGCGTGAAATATATGGTATTGAGAATGACATATATATTCCCTATAATACGGATTATAGACTGTCCACCATCCATTTTAGCAATGAATTGGTAAATCAAGATGATAATGAGAAAAGACAATTAGCTGTAAGGTTTTTTAATAAGAATATTGATTATATTAGGGAGATAGTCGAGAGTAACGGTTCTACTATATATGTTTTAAACAAGATGGTATTAAAACTAAATTCAAATGGGACATTAGATTACTTTCAAGCCCTGGAAGAAACCATAGAGGAGAGAAATTTATACATCAGCCTGATTACAGCAGCTGATTTTATTACTCATAAAACTTCTTCACAAAAGAGCATATACTTATCTAATATCGAAAAAATAGAATCTGATAATAGTAAGGGATATAGATTGTCCTTTAAGTATAGAATTAGGGGTATACCGGTTCTCCTAGGGAACAGGGAAATTGGGGATTATATTCAAATTGAAGTGTTTAATAACCACATAAGAAGCTATAAACAGCTTACAAGAACTGAAGATGCTCGGGGACTTAATACAAGGCTGGAAAGCAGGAGCATGATGTCATCCATTGATATATTAGATAATAATTATGATTTTTTAGAAAAGGAATATTTGACGCAAATGAATAAGACCAAGGAAGAGGTTGGAGACAACATTACTCAAGAGGTATTAGGTCTTGTAGATGATATAAATTTGGCATATTATGACCCGAATCTAAAGGATCAAGGAGAAAGACTTATTGGAGTCTGGGCAGTTAGGTTTAATAACCGAATTTATGCCTTTAATGCATATACAGGGAATTTAGTATTTGAAAGATAGATGGTGAAAAATGGACTGGTCTAAAGCAAAAACCATATTAATAGTTGCACTTTTATTGACTAATTTTCTATTGGGATATGTAATTTTCTTTAAGCAGGATATGGTTGACGCAACTACAGATGGTGAATTTATTGAAAACACTATAAAACTATTAAAGGAAAAAAATATAGAATTAGCTACCACTATACCTATAGAAACAGAGGACCTATTTGGGCTTGTAGTGGAATATGAGATTCAAGATCCTGTTAACCTCAATAATAATTTTTTTGACGGAAATGGAAGTATAGATGTTAAGGGGGAAGGATTACAGGAAATAAAGTATCTAGATAAGATTATAACCATATTAAATGATAAACTCATCATATATGAAGCTAATCCAAGGGAAAAAATATACAGTATCGAGTCTGAAGAAGAAGCAGAGGATATTGCAAGGGATTTTCTTAATGAGAATGGTATTTCAACATCTGATATGGAAATATCCTTTGTAAAGAAATCAGGAAATTCATATAATATCGAGTTTACAAAAGTGTTTAATAGTCATTATATAGAGTCCACTTTTACCAATGTTCAGCTGAATAATAGGGGAGTCATAAAGATGGAGAGAAACTGGTTAAACATGAAGGAGGTTGGAATTACCCCTATTGAAATCAGCTCAGCTCCAAAATCCATATTATCCTTATTGAGCAAGAAAGAGGTTTATGGTAAGACCATAAACCATATATCCCTGTGCTATTATTTTGACCCCAAAATGCAAATCTATGAATTTGACCCAGAAGAAACACAGCAAGGAACAACAATCCCTGCTTGGAGAGTGCAGTTTGAGGATGGGTACAAGGTTATAATAGATAATTATTAGAAGGAGCAGTTGCTCCTTCTTTTTCTATAAAATTTGTACTATAATT
>CAZTEN010000076.1:0-8617 GCA_964612495.1 uncultured Tissierella sp.
GCAGTTTGAGCTTTGATTAATCATTAAAAAGGACAATAAAAAGACTATTTATTGTCCTTTTTAATGATTATGTATCATCTAAGCTTTTGTTCGTAATTCAACATTTATATACACAATGTGGAAGATAAGTTGTAACCTACCCTTAAGGATTTCATATAATAAAGTAGACAATAAATTTTTGCAGCTGAGGGTAATAAGCCATTTGTACAGACTATAACGAGGTGAAGATATCACCCACCTCGTTGCAATGGTGTGAGGTAATTGCTAGGCAATTACCTTTGATATTTAAACCTGTGTACTAATGAGATAAAGAAAATTAAAATTGGAGGAAATAGAGATGAAGGAAAAAGAAATATCAATTGCTCAAGTTGTTAACGAACCATGTCCATCAGAAGCATTTATACAAGCTGATGTCTGCATACCTGTAGATATTACGCCCTTTGCAAATCCACTTCCAACAGAAACATTCTGTTGCGGAGAACCCGATATAGCCTTTGCAACTCCTGAAATTCCAAATTGTCCAGGGGAAGAAAGTATTAGAATTCTAATCACTCAGGAAATTTGTGTAAGAGTTCCTGTTGAAATAGGTGTAACACCAATCGTAGGAGAACCTTTAATTTCTAATGCAATAATAGTAGAAGATTGTGAAGATTGTGGTGACGACGACGATGACGATGACGATGACGATGACGACGATGATGATGACGACGATGACGATGATGCACAATGATGACAATGGGGTTTGAACTAAACCCAAAGCCATAAGGAGGTTGAGTATGAGTAATCGAAATTTGGTTACAAATCCGCAGACATGTGAATCATTTGTTTATGTACCAATGAAGGTAAGTACTCCCATTGACTTAAAACCATTTGTCAGGGAGCTTCCCATAAGAGCATGTATCTGCGAAGAACCTGAACTAACTCCAACATCTTGTGGTACTTTTATTGTAACCCAGAGGATATGTTTTGAGATTCCTATTGAAATTGGAGTAGAGAGTAAAATTGGCGATTCATTTGTCAATTCAAAACACAAACTCCATAAAGAAAAGTATTCCCATTGGAAGGCTCCTAATATAACGAGGTGAAGATATCCCCCACCTCCTTGCAATGGTATGAAGAAAGTCCCTCTCTTGAGGGACTTTCTTGAGCATTAATCCTAGGTTTTTAATTGCCACCGGTCCTTAGTCATGAGAGGTGGCAGACGAATGTACAATTATTTTCTTACCAACTCTTGTTATTTCACCTTCTAATTCTAGTGTTTTTAATAGCCTGGATACAGTGCTTCTTGTAGATCCAATCATATTTGCAATTTCTTCATGAGTTAAATTTAAGTCTATTTCTCGTACCTTATCTTTAGTTACTCCGTGCTGAACAGATAGTCTTCTTAGAACTGATATTAGCCTATCCTTAGTATTTAGATATGTACTATCATAAATCTGGTACATTAGGGTTCTAAACTTTGTAGTTATCATAAGTAAGAGACTATCATACAAAGGAGGATTATGTTTTAAAGTATTGTAGAATGTATCTTTGCTAATTTTACAAACCTTTGTATATGAAAATGCCTTTGTATTGACATGATCAAAATCGTCCTGAATCATAGTTATTTCTCCAAACATATCACCCTTTGATAATATTAATAAAATTTTTATATTTCCATCCTTGTCCATAAAATATTGTTTTATAGTACCATCTAGAACAAGATAAACATAATCGGTCTTGTTTTGTTCATATTCAATTAAGGTTTCTTTACTATATTCAATTATATTACCTAAACTAGAGAAATTATCTAATAAAGTATTTTTATAGCTATAATTAATAGAATAATTTTGAATTAAATGCAAGATAATCAGCTCCTAAAAATTGAAGAAATATTAAGAATTTTGCATAAGTGTGTTCCATAACACATAAATTATTTTCTATTTATTATACTATAAAAATGTGTGACTTTCATTAAGAATTAGAGTTTGATTGAGCTGAAAGCCTATACATAAATATTATAATGAGGCGAAGAGTTTGTTATATCAGTTTCACAGTCGTTGTAAATTTATTCAATGACTTAAAAATAATCAAGGAGGGTTTAATTATGTTTATGAGAAACAAGTCAAGAATTTCTGCATTAATTGTGGTTATAACTATTGCATTAGTTCTTAGTATGACAGGTTGTAGTGATGGTAATACAGCTTCATCAGAGAAAGTTCTTACAATTGGTGTGGTTGGTCCAGAATCAGGAGGCTCGGCTCAATTGGGACAAGGACAGCATAATGCAATACAATTGGCAGTTGATGAAATTAACGAGCAAAAATTAGCAGGCGAATGGAAATTGGTAGCAGTTTTTGAAGATGATGAAGGTAATCCAACAAAATCCTCAAGTGCTACTAATAAATTAATACAAGAGTCAAAGGCGAATATAATTATAGCTGCTATTAATAGCTCTGCTACATTGGCTGATATGGTTGTGACTGAAAGGGCTGGCATACCTCAAATTACACCTGGTTCCACAGGCGCTTCAATTACAGAGCAAGGAAATGAATGGATCTTCCGTACAGCGGCTAATGACAGTTTTCAAGCTGATGCTCTAATAAAACATGCAAAAGAGGAATTAGGAATTACAAAAGTGGCCACATTTACATCAGCAGATGACTATGGTCAAAGCGGTGCCAATTTATTAAAAGCTGCAGCTGAAAAATATGGCTTAGAATTAGTAGCTAATCCTACTTATAATAATGGGGATAAGGATTTCAAACCTCAATTAATGTCAATTAAAGATAGTGGAGCTGAAGGCGTTTTTCTATGGGGATTATACACAGAGGCTGCTTTGATTAGTAATCAAGTTCAACAATTAGGTCTAGATGTTCAACTATTTGGTGCTAGTGGAATGGCTGCACAAAAGCTTATTGAACTTGGTGGAGATGCGGCCCAAGGCTTAATACTTACACAGACTTTCTTACCAGATGCAGATATTCCAGAAGTTCAGGAATTTGTTCAAAAATACACTGAAAAATATGATATGGCTCCTATTCCTCATGGGGCACAAGCCTATGACACAGTTTATATCATTGCAAATGCAGTAAAAAATATTGATAGTTCTAATCCAGAGGAATTGCGTGATGCTTTAAGGAATACTGAAGGATTAAACCTTGTTACTGGAAGCCCTAAATTTGATGAAAAAGGAAATGACATTGGTAAGAGGTTATTAATCACTGAAATAAGAGGAGATAAGTTTGAGCTTATAAAAGCAATAGAAACAAAATAAGACCAATACTTTAAATATCAGAGGTAATTGCCTAGCAATTACCTCACACCATTGAAACGAGGTGAGGATATCTTCACCTCGTTATATTGGAATTGACGTTAATGACTATTTACCGAATTAAGCTATAGTTATTAACGTCTAATATATTGGAGGATGTGATTTAATTTGATTCGATATATACTTAATGGATTGCCCATAGGAGCTATTTATGCCTTAGTAGCACTAAGCTATAGCTTTATTTATGCGGCTTCAGGTGTTCTTAACTGGTCTCAAGGAGATATGGTTATGTTAGGTGCCTATATTGGCTTTACTGTTTATCAGATATTAAACTTAGGTTTCGTACCTGCTTTTTTTATCTCTATGATAGCTGTAGCAATAGTGGGTGTTGGGATACAAAGATTTATTTTAAGACCTCTGAGAAAAAGCAATGCACCAGCAATCAATGTTACAATCGCAACATTGGGTGCATCTATTATTATAAGAAATTTAGCATTGATGATATGGGGACCTGACGCACAGCTTTTTCCATTTCCGGTTAGTAACAAACCAATATCATTGGCTAGCTTAACCATTACACCACAAGATATTCTAATTGTTTTGATTGGTATCTTATTGATGATTATATTCCAGTATTTTCTTAAGAAGTCCAAAGAAGGGAAGGCCTTAAGAGCTGTTGCACAAGATCGTTATGCTGCAGTACTTATGGGAATTGACACTGAACAATCTGACCGTTCTGCTTTTGGACTTAGCGCCGCAATAGGAGCAGTTGCAGGAATACTTATAGCCCCAATTTTCTTTGTTACTTTTAATATGGGTGCAGGAATAGGCTTAAAAGGGTTTGTAGCTGCCGTAGTGGGTGGATTAGGATCTGTTCCCGGTTCTATTGCAGGAGGATTTTTCATTGGAATAGTTGAGTCTATAGCAGGAGGTAAAATAAGCTCCGGATACAGAGATGCTATAACATACACCTTATTAATTTTAGTTTTATGGTTGAGGCCTACAGGCTTGTTTCTTAAGAAACGCAAACAGAAAGTATAGGGAGGCGGTGTTTAAATGAATAAAAACAAAAAATTCTATTTTCTTATAATTCTAGTCTTAATTCTTACATTACCTCTCTTTGTAAGCAATTTGTATTATTTGCACATTATTAATCTGGTAGGAATCTATACATTAGTAACTATAGGCTTGAATATATTAAGTGGATATACTGGGCAGACATCCATGGGTCAAGCTGGTTTTTTTGCTGTCGGTACATATGTAACATCTTTGATGATGATGAACTTTGATTTGCCTTTCTTTCTTGCTTTAATTATAGGGGTTATTCTAACATCTATTTTTGGTTTAATAATTAGTATCCCCGCAATGAAATTATCGGGACCTTATTTAGTATTAGCAACTGTTGGATTTGGTGAAATTGTAAGGTTGGTTTTGCTTAATTGGACACCTGTAACTAAGGGAGCAGCAGGACTTACCGGTATACCCTTTCCTGAGATATTTGGCTTGCAGATAAAGACTGAAAAGCAATTTTATTATTTTATTATTATATTTGTAATTCTAGGAATCTATATTGCTAGCAGAATAGCTAAATCTAAAATTGGAAGAACATTTTCTGCTATAAGAGAGGATGATTTAGCGGCTGAAGCAATGGGAGTTAATGTAGCAGCTTATAAAACTGCAGCTTTTGTAATAAGTGCAATGTTTGCAGGAGTTGCGGGTGGCTTGTTTGGGACATTTTCTGGGGTAACAAGTCCTGATAGCTTTACCTTTGATGATTCAATCTCATTTTTGTGTATGTCTGTAATTGGCGGAAACAAGACTATAATCGGTGCAGTTGTAGGTGCTTTTGTACTGACTGTTCTTTCAGAAGCATTAAGAGTATTTCAAGGCACAAGGTTAATAATATATGGTTTTATACTTATTTTCACGGTTATTTATATGCCTAATGGTCTTGTAGGGATTATAGAAAACTTAAAAAGTAAAATACTTATGAAAAAAGAAAATAAAAGTATGGAGTGATATATTATGACTCATAATTTAAACATTTTATCAATAAATGGAATTTCAATTAGTTTTGGGGGGTTAAAGGCCTTAAGCGATGTTAATGTTGATGTAATCAAAAATACTGTTCATGGGATTATTGGACCTAATGGGGCAGGGAAATCAACATTATTTAATGTAATTACTGGTTTAACCAAACCTGATTCTGGAGATATATTTTTAGAAGGCACTAAGCTTCCCCACATAAAACCGCATCAACTTGTACCCTTAGGGATATCACGTACTTTCCAAAACATAAGACTTTTTAAAGAGATGACAGTTTTAGATAACGTGCTTATTGGACAACATGTACATACTCCAACACCAATTATATCAATTCTACTTAATGGTAAGAAGTCAAATGAATATGAGAAGATAGCTAGGGAAAAGGCTATAGAAGCACTTGAATTTATGGGAATTGAAGATAAAATGAACGATATAGTAAAAAATTTAGCATATGGGCAACAAAGATTAGTGGAATTTGCTAGAGCCTTAGCTGCCCAGCCTAAAATTATTCTATTAGATGAACCTGCTGCCGGTATGAACCCAACAGAAAAAATTAATCTACTATCCATAATCGAAAAATTAAGAGATAAAGGATATACGCTTATTCTGATTGAGCATGACATGAAATTGGTGATGAATATTTGTGATAATATTTCTGTACTTAATCATGGGAAAATAATAGCTCAAGGCCAACCAGAGGTGGTTCGAAAGAATCCTGATTTTATAAGTGCATATTTAGGAAAGGGTGAAAACTTAAATGCTCGAAATAAAAGGAATTAGTGCTAGTTATGGACCTACAGAGGTTCTTCATGAGGTCTCCTTAAAAATTGAGAAGAATAAAATCACTACTCTAATAGGTGGTAATGGAGCAGGAAAGAGTACTACATTAAATTGTATAATGGGTATAGTCAAAGCTACACAAGGAAGTATTATACTTGATGGCAAAGATATTACCAAATTAAAGACACCCGAAATTGTTAGGTTAGGAATTTCCTTGATACCAGAAGGTAGACATATATTTCCTAATATGACAGTAATGGAAAACTTGGAAATGGGTGCATACAGTAGGAAGGATAGTAAGGCAGACTTAAAAAATGATATTGACTCAATACTTGAATTTTTTCCTATACTAAAGACTAGATATAAGCAATTAGCTGGAACTATGTCAGGTGGAGAGCAGCAAATGTTAGCTATAGGGAGATCCTTAATGGGAAATCCTCAAGTAATACTTATGGACGAGCCTTCTATGGGCCTTGCACCTATTGTAGTAGAAGAGGTATTTAACATTATAGACAAGATACAAGGTATGGGTAAAACCATACTTTTAGTTGAGCAAAATGCTACATTAGCATTAAATTATGCAGATTATGGATATGTTATAGAATTAGGGGATATTGTATTAGAGGGAACTGGAAAAGAGTTGTTAAGCAATCCTGAAGTGGAAAAGGCTTATTTAGGCTTATAGAAAGCATAAATAATTATACTAATATAGGAGGTCAAAATGAAAAGTTGGTTGCAGGAAAACACTTGGGAAGAAGCAAAGGAGTTAATAGCAAAAAGTAAAGGGGTAGCAATCATTCCTATAGGCAGTATAGAACAACATGCACGTCATCTGCCGGTTGGTACGGATTCTTATGTTGCAATAACATTAGCTGAAGCAGGTGCTTTAGAGACAAATGCATTAATTGTCCCTCCGATGTGGTTTGGTTGGAGTCCTCATCATATGGTGTTGCCCGGTACAATTACCATTAGGCCAGAAGTATTGATTGAGTATCTTTTTGATGTTATAAAATCATTATCTGCTCATGGTTTAGATAAATTTGTATTAATAAATGGTCATAGGATTGTAAATATTATTTGGATGCAAATTGCAGCGGAAAAAGCACAAAGAGAGTTAGATGTTGTAATAAAGATATTTGATCCAGCTTATATGTCAAAAGATATAGTAGATACATTGGGATTTGGACCGGTTGGTCATGCTGAGGAGGTAGAAACTTCACATATGATATATAGATACGAGGATTTGGTTCATATGGATAAAGCTGTAGACAACCCGATAAAACCAACGAACCTATATTCTGTTGATCCAAATTACTCCCATGATACATTGTGTTATGTGCCTAGTACTTTTAAAACTGCTAAAGTACATGCAGAAGAATTTGGAGGAGTTACAGGCAGTCCTACTAAAGCATCTAAAGATAAAGGGGAAATATATCATAAGCATTTAGTAAAAAATCTGGTCAGTGTAATTCAAGAATTACAAAAAGATTAAATTAACTCCAAGAAGAAATATTTCTTGGAGTCCTTTCTTTTGGGTATAGATAAAGTAAAAAATATTTAATATGAAGGTAAATTAGTTTGCTCTTAATAGCTAAGTGAGGGGATAATATGCTAACCGAAAAAAGATTAGACCAAGCATATAGGGATGGAAGGGTAGAATATTTTGATGATGATTCTAAATTTATTATTTTTAGTGATGTTCATAGGGGTAATGGGAGCCATTTTGATGAGTTCTCTAAGAACCAGAATATATATAAGTATGCCCTGGACTATTATTATGAAAATGGCTATACATATATTGAAGCTGGAGATGGAGATGAGCTTTGGGAAACTCTTCGATTCAAGGACATAAGAAATGCACATTTTCATGTTTTTGAAAGTATTAAAAAGTTTAACGATGCAAATCGACTTATAATGATATACGGAAATCACAATGTATATCTGAAGGATATGAATTATGTAAAAAACAATTATTATTGCACATACAGTGAATATAGGGAGATGAGCTATGATTTTCTAAATGGAATGGAGCCGGTTGAATCCCTGATATTAAAGAATGAAGATACGGGACAGGAGATTTTAGTAATTCACGGTCATCAGGGGGACTTAGCTAACGATCAGCTTTGGTTTCCTACTATGCTTTCACTAAAATTTTTCTGGAGATATCTACATTCCCTTGGCATAATGAATCCGGCCAGTCCGGTTAAAAATAATTTCAAACGTCATAAAATAGAGCGAAATTTCTGTAAGTGGATTACTAAGAATAGGATAATGTTAGTTTGTGGTCATACTCATAGGTTTAAGTTTCCAAGGGAAGGAGAACTCCCATATTTTAATACTGGTTGCTGTATATATCCAACCATTATTACTGGTATTGAAATATCGGAAGGATGTGTACAGATAGTTAGGTGGAAGACAATAGTCACAGATAATGGCTATCATAAGGTAGATAGAATGGTCCTAAGAGGACCTGAGCGGATTGAAAAATATGATATTAGTAATAAAGAGATGGAGCGTGGATGCTATTAGCTTAATCTA
>CAZTEN010000077.1:0-8553 GCA_964612495.1 uncultured Tissierella sp.
AGGATAGCTTATTAAGGCCTTCCATAACAAGGATTATCTTATCTCTTAGGTCATCCTTATTCTTATCATAATTTTGAGATAAGAGTCTATAGGCATTTGACTTATTTTTTAATAGGAAGTCAAGCCACTCAAATGCCTTAGTCTCCCTAAAATCCAATAGTATCTCCTGGAAAAAGAGGTCTTTTTGAGAATTATATAAATGCCTTTCCTCTTTTTTAGAAATAAGCTCTCCTTTAAAGTAGCCTCTGACCAGGTCTTCCAAATCTACACCTTGAAACTTAGTAGTCTCAAGTGCCTTATATATCTGCTCTACCTTAATTGTTGCAGATTTTTTACTATAGTAGTCCTTTCTAAATAGGCCGGATAAGGCTTCTTTCTCATCATCAGTTAAATTATTTAACTTTACCACTCCTCCAAGATTACCCAGAGACCTGTATTTTTCTTTCAAGCCCTGGAATAATCTCTTAAAGCCAGGTTTGCTCTTAAAATAATCTATGCATTCCTTGTCCATCAGACCACCAGCTCCTTCATTTTCCCATTCCAGTGGTATCTAATGACGGTTACAAAGTCTGCATTATCAGGACGGATTAATTCGCTAATGGCTAGGGATGGTACTGTATCATAGTCTCCCCAGAGTATCTGAGAGTTTATCATATAGTCCAGCTTAAGATCATTTAAGAGCCTAAACATATCACGTATATTTTTCTCATCTACGCCTGCAAAGGCCTCATCTAAGGATATAAGTCTAGGGCAATCCTTTCTTGCCCCCTCGTAACGTGCGAATACTGCTGAAAATAAGGGAACATACATGGCCATAGCCTTTTCACCACCACTAAATTGGAAGAAGGCATTGTTGGTAAGTTCTTTCTTGTTTTGGCCTGTCTTTTTATAATAAAGCTTGAATTCAAACCACTTTCTATAATCCAATATTTCACGCATAATACTATGAAAGGACTGGTTATTACCTGAATCCTCCAGCTTTCTTCTAGCCTCTGCGATTTTAGACCTAAAATGCTCTGACAATTTATTAAGGTCCGACTCCTTCATAAGGCTTCCTTCAAGCTTTAATAATTCTACTAACTCCTTAGTATCCAGTTGCCCTTCACTTTCAGCTTTTTTACTGGCCCATCCAAGACTAAAGGATAGACCACTGGAGGTATTCATATTTTCCATTAGGTCGTTCATCCTGTCTACCCATTTTTGGCTATGATAGATCTTGGCACGAATCTTCTTACTAATGGTATTTACAAGGATATCTTCAAAAAGCTGCCTATCGCTTTCCCTAAGCAGGCCTTCATTTTCTCCTACTCCTTCTTCTATAAAATCCATAAGCTCATAGAAGTCGATTTCCTTACCCCTGACCCTACCTGTTATATATAGTCTTTTTCCTTTAGAAATAGGACCCTTCAGGTCTATTGAATCCCCTTCTGAATCGAAGATATTATCTATTCTCAAAACATACTCCCTTAAATGCTGATTATTCTCTGTAAACTTCCCAATAAGCTGTTGGGTCAGGTACTCCCTATCATGTTTATCCTGAATTTTAATCTCCCTAATAACGCTTGAGGCATTTTTATGCAAATCACCCAGGTCCTCTAAATTACAATAATTCAACTTAAATTCCTGAGAAAAAATATCTCTTTGGACTTGTAATAGGCCTTCCTTATTGGATATCTTTTCATTTAAAGTTTCCATTGCCCTTATAGCCTGACTATAGCCTGCTTGCTCAGTTACCTCTCTTCGATATTGATACTTAAGTAATTCAGGAATTTCCCTAAGTAATCTGATACATTCTTCGATTTCTCTTTCTATTTCTCTATAATCTGAAAGCCCCAATTGTTGTTGCAAGGCCGATTTTGAATTCTCATCTTGCTTAATCCTATTGGATAAATGATATATATCCCCACTTAGATTTTCTATATCTTCAACAACATTTCCCCATTCTTCCTCTAATCCAATAGTTTTTTCAATGTCATGGACTATTTTTACATTTAAATTGCTTAGGGTGTTAAGCTTATACCTGTATTCATTTGATATCACTAGAGCCTCTCTATAAGTTTCAAAATTAGGTGCTAAACTTATTTTATTTGTAAGGTCAACCACCTTTTGGGCTAGGTCTTTTAGCTTTGTATATTGGACCTTTTCATTATCAGTCTTTTCACTAATAGTCTCTTGAGCTTTATTTAACTCATATTTTGCATTCTTTAAATAATTTATAGCGGTTCTCAGATCTTCATCCCTTGGAAAAGCCTTAAATTCTTCACCTAATTTTCTAAGTCTATTATTTAAAACATTTCTATTATCTAACAGACCAGCAATTTCTTCCTTTACAAGCTTTAGGTCAAGGGTTAAGAGTTCAATCTCTTGGTCTCTCGCTCTAGCTCTTGCAGTAGTTCCAATAAATTTTGCCCTATACTTGCCGCTAGTCTTACCCCTTAAAATGCTAAGACCATATTCCCCTTTTTCATTTACAAAGGCTGAGCCACTTTCCTCATCTAGGAAGATACTCTTTAGTACATTGTCCATATCTATAGAACTAATTAAAGAGCCTTCAAGCTTTTCCAATCTAAAAAATTCTGCAAGACTATGAGAGAACAAATTTGGTGCCGAGAAGATGTACTTATCCCCCATATCAGGCTCCATCTTAAGGGCATCTTTTTTATAAGCTTCAGGAATAATCAGAGCATCCAATAAGCCCATATCCAGCAAAGCCTCCTCAAGCCTTCCCTTTACTTCATCGGATAAATCTTCCTTAAAATCTATGGCTTTATAGAAGGGTATAAAGGGTATGCCTTTTTCCACCAAAAGCTTTCTATTGCCTATTACCTTATCATCCCTTTGGGGCTCTATTTCTTTTTTATTCTTCCACTCCTCTATAGCTTCTTCCAGCCTCTTTATTTCATTCTCTTCTTGGGAGATTTTAAAGGTCAAAGCAGCTATTTCCTTATTAAGCAAGTCCTGTCTAGCATTTAAAGCCTCCCTTACCAGTCCGATTACATCATCAAAACTACTCATCTCTTGGAAGTTTTGGATTTCCCTAGAAATTCTAATAATAACTTCATCATCAATTAGGAGGTCTTGATTGTCTTTTCTCCACCTATATACCTTTTCAATCAATTCTTCCTTTGTTTCTAATAGCTGATTTTCAACCTGGGCTAAGTATCTTTCCTTTATATTAAGCTCTTCTTTAGCCTTATCCAAGGCCATTAAAGCATTATCATATTCCTTATTTTGTCTATCTCTTTCTCCAATTACATCCTTTGCCCTTTCTAGTCTATCACTATGGGCCTTAAAGCTATTATTGATATAGGTAAACTCATAAAGCTCATTCATATTTTTCTCAAGCTCAGCCCTCATAAATCCTTGCTCGTCAAATGCAAATTCTAAAGACAAGTCATCCATCTCATCAAGAAGGTCTACCATATCCTTCTTTTTATAAGCTACATTGGATTTATTCTCCTTTATCTTACTATCTAAGTCTCTTTCACGACTCTTCTTATTATCCAATTGAATAGATTTCTGCCCCTTGTCCTTCTTCTCAACTTCTATCTTTTGGTCCAAATCATAGACCTTCTCTTTAATTTTCAAGCTATCATGAACATCCAATTGGGCCTTTTTCTCTTCTGCTACTCGATCCTTTTCCTTTAGATCTTCAATCTTTAATCTAGCGTCCTCGAACTCATCCTTGGCTTTTTCGCTTTTCTTTTCAAGTTCCCTTTTCTCACCTAAAAGCTCCTCATATTCCTTAGAGGAATTTAAATAGACCTTAGCCTTATCAAATAGTATAAAACTATTGTACCTATCATATATATCCTGAATCTTTTCTGCTGCCTTCTTACTTTCCTTTAAAACTTCCAACCTTCCCTTAATATTATCCATATTTTCTATAGCTTCCGACATCGGTCTTAAGTCATCTTCAGAAAGCTGCTGCAAGGAATTTTCCAAAATCTCATATACCACCGTAGGTTTAAATTCCTTGGATAACTTTGGACTCCTAAGCTGTATAAGAAGCTTAATCATCTCATCATATTCTTCGATTTCATCAAAGCCAAAGAGGAGGTCATTAACCATCTTCATATATTCTCCCTGACCTTCCTTCACCATACCTCCCGGACCTATTCGATTTTCCAATTCCTTTTTACTAAGAGGGATCTTGTCTCCCATATCCTTATAAAGAAAGATATCCTTTCCTATCCTTCTCCCATCGGTAATGGCAAATCCCCATGACTTAAGGCTCTTGCCCCTCTGGGCCTTAAAACCCATACCTATAGTTAAGTAGTTTGAACTAGAGTCCTTTATAAACTCCATATACAGGTAGGCTGTTCTTTCTTCTATTTCCTCATTATCCTCAGTAAGCAAGTAATTTTCTAGCTTTCTGGCCTTAGACCCAAAGGGGTCCAATCTCTCAGGACTTTTATTTCCATCTAATAAAAGGGGAATAAAGCTTTGCATAGTAACGGACTTGCCTGAGCCGTTTGAACCTCTTAAAAGAAGTTTGCCATCGGAGAAGGTAAATTCCTCCTCATCGTAATACCAAAAATTTAGCAACCCAACCTTGTTTATATACCAGTTATTGGTCAAAAGTTATTCATCTCCTATTTTTTCCTTAAAATCCCTTGAGTAGCTTCCCACAATCTTACCTGTAAGGGGTAAAATCTTAATCTCCCTACCTTCATTAATAATCCCGGCCATATTGAAGTTTCCCATATAGCTTAAAATATCTACACCTAGCCCATCTATAGGCATCTCTCTGTATTCCTTACTCCAGCCCAGGCTATTTTCTTCCTTTAGCCTAATTAAGATAGACTCAAAATAAACCTTTGAAATAATAGCTATGTCATTTTTATCTAAGATTATATCCTGCTTTTCTATGGATTCTCTTATAAGCATATTCATTTGAAGGACAATATCGGAGATAGCCTTGCTTCCGGGAAAAACATCTCTAAAGCTATGACTTTCAGGAAGTACAATCATGGCACCATTTCTATGGACATGGAGGGGTAGGCCTAGATGCTTTTCAAGGTCATTTTCAATTACATTTCTAAAATTCTTAATATAGGCATAATCCGAATCGTCCACCCCTTCATTATAAACAACCGGGGACATCAAAAGCCTCCTATAGACCCTATGTCTTCTAAAGACTCCCCTATCTAAATCTATTTCCTCCAGGTCATTATTCTCCAGGTCCCTATATGAGCTATATTCCAATATATTGGATGTAAAGTTTCTTACAAAATACCGGGAGCTCCCATTGCTTTCATAGAGTATCTCTGTGGTCTCATCGTTGGCAAAGCCCTGGTCATCCCCATCATTTACCTTGATTAAACCTATATTCGCAGCAAATCTTAGGGTCTTTATCAGGGACTTCCTATGTTTAAATAAGGTCCAATCAATCTTTTCATCCCCCGGATAATTCCCTTGGATAAACTCGGTAATATTAGATAAAACAAACTGGTCTTCCTTCTCCATATCCTCTAAAAACATAAGGAGTAAACAAAGAAAGGCATATTCCATCCTAGAGTCAAATTCTTGAATGCCCATCCAGGCTTCCGCCTTACCGGGCAGCTTTTCCAACTTAATCAAATTTGGATTTATAATTATATGATATCCCAGCTTTTCATTTAAGAAATCCATATACTCAGGCAAACTATCCTTAACACTATAATACATTTCCTTGTCATCATCTTTTAAAATCCAGTAATTCTCAAGAAGCCTTTCTAAATTCTTCATGCAATTTCCTCCTCAAAGTGCAACTGGAAGGCAGGCATTTCTATGTCCCCATCCTGGCAGGATAAGCTACATCTACTATTTTTTTCAGGCAATATTACCTTATACTCTCTCCCATATTCAGTCTTACCTATAAGATCCTTGTCCCCAAGGCCTTTTGCTAACCATCTGAGAAGAGTTGTCCTAACCTTTGCTTCAATAATGGGAAGACTATCGAAGGAAATAACCCCATTACAAATATAGCTTTCCATAAGTTCCTTCTCTTCCTGTCTTCTTTCCATAACCCTATTAAGCATTTCTCTTTTCCTATCCTCATTATATGTAATAGCTGTCTTTATTCCCTTTTCCCTATAGTTTCTGCTTCTAGGTTTTATAGTGTAAGCATAGGCTTCTTCTTCAAATATGCCGGAGTTTATACTGTCTGTCTTTCTATCAAAATCCCCCCTAATATGCTTAGGACTAAGTATACCAAAGGATAGAGACGAAAGCTTATGAGCATCGCTCATCTCATTACATGATAAAAACAATTCAGCTAGCTTCTTATATTCTTCCTTACGATTTGCAGCAGAGTTCCTACTCTCGGAAATATGGGAAGCAAACCTAGTTATCTTTCTAATAATTTCATTAGTCATATCGAATAATCTGGAAGCTTCACTATCCCTATTATTCTCTTCTAAAAACCATTCCTTGATGCTTGCCCATTTACCCTTTATATTGTCTAAAATAATAGCATTATCACTATATCCATCCAATCTAGGTATTGAAATCTCATGAGTATAAACCTTTTCAAGAACCATCCTTTCATGGGATTCTCCAATATTCTTTAATATACTTTCAATTACATTTACATTTACTTGCAAGCTCTTTATAAAGTCCCTTAAATAGTCAACAAATCTATCCTTATAGACTAAGAACTCCCTAGTCTTCATCATTTCCTCAGCCCTTAGACTATGAAAATCTCCAATATAATCCTGGTAGTTTTGATTTAGCCTTCTAAAATCGTCATTTAAATCCCTCCACCAAGAACCAACAGTTTTTTCATCCTCATGAGTCATTCTGGAGAACTTTTGGAGTTCTTCTTTGAGTCTTTCCAAGAGGGAAGGTTCTAAGGATGCGTTTTCAACAAAGAGATTCTCAAGCTTTATGGTCATCCTCTCTATTTCTACGGAGTATTCAGAAAGCTGGTATCTAAATTGTTTGTTCTTAAATTCTTCAACTGTAGACACCTTAGATGTATCTTGTATGGGGGTAAGGTTCTTCCAAGATACCAGCACATCTAAATCCTGCTTCAAATTATCCATGGTATAATTAGAAAACTCATTATGTAATTTCAACTCATCAAATACTTCCTCCTTATACATCCAATACTTCATCTTTTCATATTGGAGATAAAAAAACCTAAGTATGGTCCTATATCTCCAAGCATTTTCAGCCGTCAAATATTTAGTTTCCTCTATGGGTTTTAAAAGCTTTTGATTGATAAACAAAATAATTCCTCCGTTGAAATAATCTCCTTAATAAGGAGTATTGCCAATTTTAGGATAAGCAAACCACCATATCCACTTGCTTAAATAATACTATATAGAGCCCAAGTTTGAAATACAAAAAGACCTCTTAAATTAATTAAGAGGCAATTTTTAAATATTTTCACAAGTGTGAATTTTGAAGTGGGAGAATTTCTACTTTATCTTCATTTTTCTTATTGGCAATATAATTTCTTGTCCTTCTGCTATTTTATCCAAATTCTCCACAGAATTTAAGACTTGGATAAGATTACTAGCCTGCTTATAGTTTATCCCAAACTTGTCACAGATAGCTATTAGTGTATCTCCCTTTTCTATTGTATACTTCCTAAGAATGAAATCTCCGGCATCCTCAGTTAACTGACTCACTTCTTGGATAGAGCCATTAGCAAATTCATCCTTTGCAGTATCTAGTTGTTTTTGCATTTCTAAGTTTGATTCACTTAGAATTAAGTTCTTCTCTTCTATCATGCTAACTTTTTTATTAAGATCCATTAGATTATTATATATCTTCCGATAATTAAAATAATAAAAAATCGACCCTGCGACAAGAGCTATACTTAGCAAGGCTATGACCCATGGTGATACTTTAAAATCTTTTTCTCTATAGCTTGATTGATATGCTTCCACAGATATCTTTTTATTTAGTTCATCATAGACCCTATATCCTTGTTGTTTTTGTACCTTGCCATCTTTCCATTGGAAAAACCCATTAGTATTTTGAATTGGATCCACTACAAAGGCAACTTGAAATGGCAAATCAAAAAAGTTCTCATGAATAAAAATATCATAGTTTGAAAGAAATATACCATAATTAGGATGAGTATGGTGCCAGCCAACAATTTTCTTATCAGGAAATTTCAAGCTTCTTTCTGCATTAATATAATCCCAGCTCTCATGTGTAAATGTCAGTGTGGACTTAGAAGAATCCGTGTATTTGGCAATTACATAATCTGAAATTATAACACTAATCTTACCCAGCTCTTCAATATACTCTCCTATTAATATGCCCCCAAGTTCCTTAGTTTTATCGGACTTAGAATATTTGATGATGTCTTTAAGTGTATTTTGATGGATGTATACCTTCAAGTCATCACTCTCAATTGAGCCTATAGTTTCAAAGTTCATTGGTAATTGGTAAGTATTTGCTTCTGAATTTTTAGAATCTAATAAATCAATTTCAAAATTCTCATTTATCATACCATACTCTCCTATGATTTTATTTCTTAGTTATTAATAAGATAAAAGTGCTAAAATTAAAACAAGTGCCATCACTCCAAATACTGGTCCTATTGAGGTGCCA
>CAZTEN010000078.1:0-4983 GCA_964612495.1 uncultured Tissierella sp.
AGGATTTGCAAGAGGAGAAAAAATGAATATCTACACAAGTTTTCCGAGCTTAGACTTCTAAAGCAAATGCCATGAAGTTAAAGCCTATAGGTATAAGGAGAAATCCTTCTGCCTCCCGTATTTGGAAAGGAAGATATGCAAACAGCCTTTCTTTAGGCTGCTTTTTTTTGACTCAAAAATTTTAAGGAGAGTGGTATTATGAAAAAAACATTAAGCATTACACTAGCCCTCTTGTTAATCCTAGCAACTTTAGTAGGATGTACACCAAAGGAAACCCCAGCAGAAACTCCTGCTGAAACACCTGTAACTGAAGCTCCAGCAGAAACCCCTGAAGAACCTATTGAAAAAGGGTCTATAATCCTTTCAACAACTACAAGTACACAGGATTCAGGATTGCTTGATTACTTACTTCCAATTTTCACAGAAGATACAGGAATTGAAGTAAAAACTGTGGCTGTTGGTACAGGTAAAGCTTTACAGATGGGTATAGATGGTGAAGCGGATATATTGTTAGTACATGCTAAGGCAGATGAGCTTACCTTTGTAGAAGAAGGTCATGGTACTGAAAGACATGATGTTATGTACAATGACTACATACTAGTGGGACCTGCTGAAGACCCATTGGGATTAAAGGAAAGTAGCCCAAATAATATTCTTGAGGGGCTTAAGACTATATCAACAGAACAAGCAACTTTTGTTTCCCGTGGTGATGATTCAGGAACCCACAAGAAGGAATTAGAAATATGGAAGGAAGCAGGAATTGAACCGGCCGGAGAATGGTACTTATCTGCAGGAGCAGGTATGGGTGATGTTCTTAAGATTGCAAGTGAAAAACAAGGATATACAATATCCGATAGGGCTACTTACTTAGCTCAAAAGGATAATCTAGATTTAGATATAATCATTGAAGGCGATGAAAAACTATTTAACCAATACGGTATAATCCCTGTAAATCCAGATAAGAATGAAAACATAAACAATGAAGGTGCAATGGAATTCATGAACTGGATGACCTCAGAAAAAGGACAATCCTTAATAAAAGAATATGGTGTAGAGGAATACGGTCAGCCATTATTCATACCAAACTACAAATAACAGTAAATTGAAGGTGTTTTTATGGATTATATTTTAAAGGGCTTCTCTGAAGCCCTTAAACTTTTAATTTCATTTGATCCAGAGGTATTTAGAATTATTGTTCTTTCCCTTCTAGTATCTAGCACTGCTACTGTATTAGCTTCTTTAGTATTCATACCTATAGGGGTTTATTTGGGTATCAAAAAATTTAGGGGAAAAAGAATGGCATCTCGTTTTATATATACATCCATGAGTATACCTTCAGTTATAGTGGGTCTAGTAATAGCAATACTATTATCTAGACGTGGACCTTTAGGCTATTTAGATTTAATGTATACTCCAAAGGCTATGATAATAGCACAGACTCTATTGGTTTCTCCTCTTATACTAGGTCTTACCTACAATCTGGCAAAGAATAGAGGCCTAGAAATACATAAGGTAGCTACTACTCTAGGTGGTAGTACAGGAGATTCCATATTACTCATTGTTAGAGAGCTTAAGGTGGACATACTAGTAAATATTGCTACATCTTTTTCAAGGGCTATCTCGGAAGTAGGCGCAGTTATGATAGTGGGTGGAAACATTAAAGGACATACTAGGGTAATAACTACTTCCATATCTATGATGAATTCCATGGGGGATTATCCTATGGCTATTGCACTGGGAGTAATACTTCTTATAATATCCTTTGGAATACATAGCTTTATATATTCCTATAGCCAGGAGGATTAAAATGAGGCTAAATATTAAGAACCTAAAGAAAATATATGGACAAAAACTAGTTTTAGATATTCCTTCCTTAGAAATCGGAGAGGGAAAGATCACAGGAATTACAGGACCAAACGGTTCAGGCAAGTCTACATTAGTGAATATTATCAGCGGTATAGACACTGAATTTGAAGGAAGAGTACTATATAATTTGAAGGAAATGGATAAAGAAATTAAGAGAAGAATGACTCATGTTTTTCAAAAGCCCTATCTCTTTAGAAGAAGGGTATATGAAAACATTGCATATCCATTAAGAATTAGAAGAGTTGAAAAAAATGAGGAAAAAAGAGTAGTAAAGGAAGTCATAAAGAATCTAGAGATCGATGATTTAATAGATAAAAAAGGCCACCTATTATCAGGTGGAGAGACTCAAAAGGTAGCGCTTGCTAGAGCCCTAGTATTTAAACCAAAATTACTGCTATTAGATGAGCCAACATCAAATATAGATCCAGAGTCCATTAAAATCATGGAAAGGGAAATACTAAGATTCAACAAAGAGTCTCAAGGAACTGTAATTATTGTAACCCACAATCTGGAACAGGCTCAGAGAATTTGTGATAATATAATCTACCTAAGTTCGGGGAAGGTGGTAAATTAAATGGAATTTTTTAATGTAGTTACTGTAGATGAAGGCAATGAAATAATTAATAAGAATTTTTCAGAATATAAATTTGAAACTGAACTAGTAGATATAATAGGTGGAACAAATAGAATACTTGCGGAGGATATTATATCAAATATTGATGTACCTGAGTTTAATCGCTCAACAGTAGATGGATATAGCATCATTGTTGAAGATAGCCATGGTTCAACGGAAACCATACCGGGTATGCTTAATAATATTGGTGAAGTTAGAATGGGTGAAAAGCCTAAAACAGATATAATAAGAGGACAGGCAATTTATACTCCCACAGGTGGAATGGTTGCGGAAAGTGCAACGGGAGTTATTATGATTGAAAATACAGAGTTAATGGATAAAGAAACTCTATTAATATATAAGCCAATTTCCAAAGGAGAAAATATTATCTATAAGGGTGATGATATTAGAAAAGGAGATGTGGTACTTAAGAAGGGAAGAAAATTAAGTCCGGAAGCTATTGGTCTTATGGCTAGCCTTGGTCTATCAAGAGTTGAGGTATATAAGAAGCCAAGATTCTACATTGTTTCAACAGGTGACGAGATAATAGATGTAGATGAGGAATTGACCCTTGGTAAGGTAAGGGATATAAATTCCTATGCCTTGGCCTCCATGGCTGAAAGCCTTGGTTGTGAGGTTGTTGGAAGAAATATAGTAAAGGATGATTATGAACTACTCAGAAGAGAAGTAGAGAAGGGATTATTAATAGCTGATATAGTCCTTCTATCAGGAGGTAGTTCCGTTGGAACTAGGGATTATACAGACAAGGTTATTGCTTCCTTCGGAGGCAAGGGGGTACTAATCCATGGTCTTGCAATAAAGCCAGGAAAGCCAACTATAGTTGGGGAGGGCAATGGAAAACTAATACTTGGTCTTCCGGGCCACCCTGTATCCTCAATAGTAGTGTTTAAGGCTCTAGTTGAAGAATTTATTAGAAAAAGTCTAGGGATTACAGAGATATTACCCCAGGTAAAAGCTACAATGGAAAGCAACTTCCCTTCATCACCAGGAAAGAGAACATATCATATGGTAAGACTTAAGAAAGAAGGAGAAGCCTATATTGCATCACCTAGCTTTGGGAAGTCAGGTATGATTAGCCTACTATCTCAATCCCAAGGATATATTGTAATCAAGGAACATGAGGAAGGAATCTATAAGGGAGAGGAACGGATAGTATACCTGTTATAGGTAAGAGTTAAGAGTTAAGAGGTAAGAGTGGATTGACAAGGAGGGTTATAATGGACAGAAATACCTATATAGACAACATAGATGTTGAAGAAGCAATATCCAAATATTTTCAAGCTCTTAATATAGTTGGGGAATATGAGGAAATTGATGTCAATGATTCATTGGGAAGGATTACCTATGAGGCTGTTTATGCAAGGGTTTCATCTCCGGGTTATAATGCGGCTGCCATGGATGGAATAGCAGTAATATCTAAAAATACAGAAGAAGCAAGTGAGAACAAGCCTTTAAGCTTAGAGTTAAATAAGGACTGTATGTATATAAATACAGGAAATCAGATTATAGAGCCTTATGATGCTGTAATCATGATAGAGGATGTAATAGAGAAGGAAGATGGAAGTGTTCAAATTCTTCAATCAGCATATCCTTGGCAGCATATAAGACAAATCGGTGAGGATATTATAGCTACAGAGATGATAATCCCATCAAAGCATAAGATTAAGCCTATGGATATTGGAGCATTGATTTCCGGTGGTACTGAGAACTTAAAGGTCTATAAAAAGCCAAGAGTTGGAATAATTCCTACTGGATCCGAAATAGTTGAAACTGTGAGTGAAGTAGAAGATGGAAAGATAATCGACTCCAATTCAAGGGTCTTTGAAGCAATGATAAAGGAATACGGTGGGAGGCCACATAGATATTCACCACAAATAGATGATTATGAAATATTAAAGGCTATTATTCTAAAGGGTGTAGAAGAAAATGATATGCTTTTAATAAGTGCAGGTTCTTCTGCAGGTACTAAGGATTTCACTGTTAAACTCATTAGGGAACTAGGTCAGGTTATAATTCATGGGGTTGCAATAAAGCCAGGGAAACCTACGATTTTGGGAATTATTAATAATAAACCAGTAATAGGTATACCGGGATATCCAGTTTCTGCATTTTTAGTAGTAGAAACCTTTGTTAAACCATTAATTCATAAATATATTGGTATAGAAGAAGTAGAAAATGAAACAATAAAGGCTCAGCTTTCAAGAAGAGTGGTATCATCTTTAAAGCATAAGGAGCTTGTAAGGGTAAATTTAGGATATGTTAATGAGAAGCTTATTGCAACTCCTCTTTCCGGCGGAGCAGGGGTAAGTATGAGTTTGGTAAAGGCTGATGGGATTGGTATCATCCCTAGAAATAAAGAAGGTGTGGAGGCAGGAGAATCAATAGATGTCGAGCTCTTAAATCCTATGGGTAAGATAAAAAACACCTTGGTATCCATCGGAAGCCATGATCTGATCATGGATTACATCGGAAGCATATTGGCG
>CAZTEN010000078.1:4993-8531 GCA_964612495.1 uncultured Tissierella sp.
AGCCATGATTTAATTATGGATGTGATTGGAGATATGATGAATTTAACCTCCAGCCATGTAGGAAGCCTAGGAGGTATAATGGCCATTAAAAGAGGGGAGTGTCATATAGCACCTACTCACCTTTTAGATATGGAAAGTGGAGAATATAATATAAGCTATATCAAGAAGTACTTCCCAAATCAAAAGATGGCCCTAATTAAGGGAGTACAGAGGCAGCAAGGTCTAATAGTTGAAAAGGGAAATCCATTAAATATTAAAGGATTTAAAGATTTAATAAGAGATGATATGGTATATGTAAATAGACAAAGAGGTGCAGGAACTAGGGTGCTATTAGATTATCATCTTGGACTTGAAAATATAGATGAGAATAAAATAAGAGGATACCAGAGAGAGTTAAATACCCATATGGCTGTTGCAACAGCAGTAAAGACAGGTTCTGCAAGAACTGGACTTGGAGTATATTCGGCAGCTAAGGCAATGGACTTGGACTTTGTGGAAGTAGCTTTTGAAGACTATGATTTCCTTATACCATTTGAATCCCTAGAAGATAAGAGAATTAAAAGTTTTGTTGAAGTAATAAAGTCTAAGGAATTTAAGGATATACTTAAATCCCTTGGAGGATATGGATTTGAAAATACAGGGGAAATAATTATCGTAGAATGAGATAAAGAAGATGGTGATTTTATGAAGGATTCCTTCGGAAGAGAAATAAACTATTTAAGGATATCCCTAACAGATAGGTGCAATTTAAGATGCCAATACTGTATGCCTGAAAAGGGTGTAGACAAGTTGAAGCATGAGGATATATTGACCTTGGAGGAGATTTATGAGGTTATTAAAGTATTTGTAGACCTTGGAATAAACAAAATCAGGTTTACAGGAGGAGAACCTCTAGTTAGATTGGGTGTGGTAGATCTTATATCTAAGGTTTCCAAACTTGATGGAGTAAAGGAAATAGCCATGACTACCAATGGAATCCTCCTTGAAAAATATGCTAAAAGCTTAAAAGAAGCAGGACTTACAAGGGTAAATATAAGCCTTGATACCCTTGATGGAGAAAAATATAAAGAGATAACCCGTGGTGGAGAATTAGAAAAAGTATTAAATGGTATTAAGGCAGCTAAGGAAGTTGGCCTAAGCCCAGTAAAAATCAATACAGTATTGATTGGTGGTTTTAACGAGGATGAAATAGCTGATTTTGTAAATCTAAGCATGGATGAGGATATGGATATTAGGTTTATAGAACTTATGCCTATTGGAAAACCAGCAGGCTTTGCTGAGGATAAGTTTATTCCTAGTAGTAGAATTCTTGAAGCAGTAGATAATTTAGAATCCGTAGAGGCTGAAGATAAATCTTCCCCTGCTCTATATTATAGATTGGCAGGAGCTAAGGGGAAGATAGGCATTATCAATCCAATTTCCTGTAAGTTCTGTAAAGACTGTAATAGAATAAGACTAACTTCAACTGGAAAATTAAAACTTTGTCTTCATTCCAATAGTGAAATAGATGTTAAAAAGGCTTTTGAAAATAAAGAAGATGTGAAGAAGTTAATTAGAGATGCGATTTTAACTAAAGAAGAAGGGCATCATCTTGAAGATAAGGAATATATAAGCCGAAACATGAATCAGATAGGGGGATAAATATGGAGCTAACCCATTTTAATGAAGCAGGACGAGCCCATATGGTTGAGGTAGGGGACAAGGACATTACAAAGAGAAGAGCAATTGCCTCAGCTAGAATAAGAATGAAGAAGGAAACTTCAGATAGAATAAGACAAGGGCTAATAGAAAAGGGTGATGTGCTATCAGTAGCCCAAGTAGCGGGAATTATGGGTGCTAAGAAGACCAGTGACATTATACCAATGTGTCACAATATATTTTTAACCGGTGCTGATATACGATTCAATATCCAGGATGAATATATTGAGCTAGAAGCAGAGGTAAAGACCATAGGAAAAACCGGTGTGGAGATGGAAGCCCTTACCGCTGCCTCTATCGCCTGCCTTACTATATATGATATGTGTAAAGCAATTGACAAGGATATGATTATAGAAGATATTAAGCTGATGGAAAAAACAGGTGGAAAGTCAGGAGATTATATGAGAGATAAAAATGTGGGTAAGGTATTATCCATTAATATTTCAGATAAAAAAGGGGTAATCAAGGAGCCAATAAGAGAAGGGCTTTTTATAGAAAACTATGGCCTTAAAAATGATGCCCATAGTGGTAACTGGCATAGACAGGTCAGCCTTCTTGGCCTTGAGAGTTTTAACAAGATGAAAGACCAAGGACTAGAGGATTTGAAATTTGGTGATTTTGCAGAGAACCTTACAACGGAAGGGATAATTCTTTATGAACTGCCAATAGGGACAAAACTTGCAATTGGTGAAACCCTTCATGAAGTAACTCAGATAGGTAAAGAGTGCCATACCGGCTGTGCAATAAAACAAGCAGTAGGTAAATGTGTAATGCCTAAGGAAGGTATATTTACCAAGGTGCTAAAGGGTGGAATCATAAAAGAAGGCGATATAATAGAGATTTTGGAGTAAAGTAGGGGGTTATTATGAGGGTAGTAAATACTGAAGATGCTATTGGCATGGTACTTGGTCATGATATTACTGAAATTGTTCCTGGAGTATTTAAAGGGGTGGCCTTTAAGAAGGGGCATATTATACAGGAATCTGATATTGACCACCTTTTAAGAATTGGCAAGGAACACATCTATATATTGGAATTAAATGAGGATGAAATTCATGAAGATGATGCAGCCTTAGCCTTGGGAAATCTTATCTGCGGTCAAGGGGTACATTTTACGACACCACCTAGTGAGGGGAAGATAAATATATATCCCTCCTTTAAAGGATTGCTGAAAGTCCAAAGGGATATTTTAGATGAAGTTAATGATTTAGGGGATATATGTATAGCTGCAATTCATGGAGACAGAACTATCAATGAAGAAGACTTAATCGGAGGCTGCAGGGTAATTCCATTGACTATCAAGAAGGATAAGATAGATGAAGTAAAGAAGATAATAGGAGAAATGGGACCTATATTTAGAGTTAAGTCTTTTAATAGTCTAAAAGCAGCAATTATAGTTGCCGGAAGTGAGGTCTATAAGGGAAGAATTGAAGATAAATTTGGACCTGTTGTTGAGAAAAAGCTATTGGAATTCGGGACTCATGTATTTTATAAGACAATAGTAGCCGACGATGTAGAAGTTATTAAGGATGAAATTTTAAAAGCTAAAGAAAAGGGAGCAGACCTAATTGTTGTTACCGGTGGCATGAGTGTTGATCCGGATGACAAAACTCCTGGTGCAATTAAGGCTACAGGAGCAAATATTGTAACTTATGGTGCTCCTGTTTTACCGGGCGCCATGCTCTTGATGGCATATTTAGATGGTATTCCTATTTTCGGGCTTCCGGGCTGTGTAATGTTTTCAGCCAGAACGGCTTTTGATTTACTTTTGCCTAGAGTAATGGCAGGTGAAACAATAGTTAAAAGGGATATATCAAGATTAGGATATGGCGGACAATGT
>CAZTEN010000079.1:0-3556 GCA_964612495.1 uncultured Tissierella sp.
CTAACGTAGTATTTACCGAAGGGGAAAGCAAAAGAATTGGTAGAGTTGCCATGCCGGAATATCTATTTAGTGCAGTCAAATCAGGAGAAAACATTGAAATAAAATGTGAAATCGACTTGCGAATAGAGAACATATTAAAAGACTATATTAACGATACAGACGATGAAATATTGCATGCCTTAAGCTTTTTAAAAAAGCATATCGGCCAAAGTAGTTTTGAAGAATATTCTAAGTTGGTTAAAAAACATGACTATATACCTGTTGTCAAGGAATTAATGATAAAATACTATGATCCAAAATATGAATTCAAGAATAGAAAATATATTGGAAGCTTTGATAATAGGGATGCAAAAGCAACTGCTAAGGAGATTATCAATTTTACCTTTGTAGAATAATTAAGGAGATTAGTCCATATTGGATTAATCTCCTATTTCTATTATATCTCCTATTTCTATTATATCTCCTACTTCTAAACCCTTAGCTTTATACTCTCCAGCTCTTGTCTCTATAACATATTTTGCACTCTTTACTATAGGACTCATCTTTCCTTTTGGAATATCCTCCATAATATGGACAATCATATTATTCTTATCCACGAAAGCTACATCTATAGTGAATTTCATACCAAAGGTATGGATAGAATTACAGGGCTTGATTACAAGACCTTCACCTGGCCTAAGTCCAGACTCTCCTAATAGGCCCTTTAATCTTGTAAAAAAGCTATCAGCAATTTTTACATTGTCCAATAGCTTATTACCTTTAGATAGATTATAAATCTCATATCCCATTATACTCTACCCTCCAGAACATTCCTGCCCTCATCAGTTTCTTTTGAAAGCATGGTCTTTGGCTTAATGTACTTAAAGGAATATTCCCCGGAAATAAATTCTTCCTCATCATAAAGGTTCATTTTAGTGAATATATCCCCTTCATACTCTATTATGCCCGGTTGTGTAGTCTTAACAATCAACTCTGTTATGGCCTTTTTAGAAAGAAGTACTTTCCACCCAAGTATAAACTTACTATTCTTTTTTACCAAGTCCTTATATAGCTCAATATCATAACCATAACGACTACTACTCAATTTAAAATCAGCTGTTTTACTATCATCTAAGCTAATAATCACCTTGTTCTTCTTTAATGTTGATAAATCGAACTCCGTCCTATTTTCTGGATTGGACTCCTCCCAGCAAACTAGAGTCCCTCTAACATTAAGTTGAGGCTTTAACAAAGTTAGATAAAATAACAAGCCAAGTACAAAAGCAAGCAGTGGTAAGCCGATGAATATACCTATTAAAGGTAATAATAAGCTTGAGTTCTCAGAAAAATTCCTTCTTATGCTCTCAAAACTGCCTACAAGCTCTACATCATACTCAATTGTACTTTTATCTATAGTAGTGTTAACATCTCTTGGATTGAAGCTAATTGAAGAGTTATAAACCTTTTTATCTAAATTTGGATTTAACTCAATATCTAATTCATAGCCCTTATCGGAATTTGGCTCCAGCTCAATCTGATTTGTCAGAACCTTACCAAAACCTTCATCTACTTGGATAAATAAGGTTTCCCTAAAGGTAGAATCATTCTTTAGCCTAAGGGGAATTTTAAGAACATCCCCTTTCTTAACCCACACTTCCTTGTCATAAGTTGTAATGGATATATTCCCAGGCTCTGCAACTTCATACTCTCCTATATCCTTCTCTAGAGATATTTCTTCACCCTTTAATTTACCCTTCATCATAAGCTTAGCATTTGCCTTGCCATTTTTATCGAAGGATATCATATTGGACCATAAACCATCATTTGCCCTTATATCCCTATGCTCAGCAACTCCGTCATCATAAAGAGGAATATTTACCTTATTCCCATCTTCATGTTCAATTATCAATTGGAAGCACTTATAACAGCCTTCTCTCCATTTCTGTAGCCTTCATTCTTGAGCCAGAAATCGGAAACAAGAGTGGGCTTTATATTTACTCCTACCTCTGATGTTACCTCTTGTGGTACCAATAATTCCTCCACGATCTTTTCTCTGGACTTAAGCATCTGAACAAGATTGGCATCTAAATCAGCTGCATCTTTGTATATCCTTACATCTCCACCTGTCTCAGTGGCTATCCTGTTCAACACCTCAACATCTATTCCATCACTAAAGCCTATTGAATAAACAGGATACTGATTTTCTGCAATACCAGATACTGTGGACCATAATCCATTTATATAGTTTTGCATAGATTCTGAATCGGCAGGGATATTTACAGGATTGGGATCCGGCTCGCCATCCGTTAAAAATATAATAATCTTCGTAGCATCCAGGTTAAATAATCCTTCCAGCTGTTTATTCGCCACATCTAATGCTGCCTTATAATCCGTATTAGCAATTCCATCAAGCTTTGGGCTTAAGGTTGCTTTAATATTACTTCTTATGGTATCATCCCTCAATTGCTGCATTGGGATTACTAAATCTACAGCACTATTAAAGGTAATTATCCCCAAATAATCCTCAGGATTAAGATAATCTATGAAAACATCCGCAACAGATTGGCGTAATCTTTGGGGATCGGTCTGTGCCATACTTCCCGAGGTATCTATTACAAGTGATACTGCCAAGGTTTCTGAGTTTAAATCGCTTAAAGGTACAGCATATGATGATATACTTAATGACAATAACAATATTATGATAATTAATCTCCTCAAAGTATCACCCCAATTTTAGAACATGTCACCTAGAATGTCTATTATTCTTATAATAGCCGGTCCAAGTATTACAATAAATAGAGCGGGTAGCATAAAGAATACCAATGGGAAAAGCATCTTTACCGGAACCTTCATAGCCTTTTCTTCGGCTCTTTGTCGCCTTTTCTGTCTCATAGATGAGGACTGAACCCTTAGCATATTTGCTATATTACTACCCAATTGCTCCGATTGGATAACGGCTGTTATAAAGCTGGATAAATCCTCAACTCCAGTACGATAAACTATTCCCCTTAGGGCTTCTTCCCTATTTCTCCCCTTATTTATCTCATCAAGTGCTCTATTGAACTCTTCAGATAATGGTCCAGGCATCTTCCCTGTGGTCCTTTTAAGAGCCATGTCAAAGCCCAGTCCTGCTTCTACACTTACAAATATTAAGTCAAGTATATCGGGAAGAGATTTTTGTATCTTAGTCTGTCTAGTTCTTGCCATTGCCCTAATCATATACAATGGTAGTATAAAGCCTAGTAACCCAAATATAGCAATTAGCATTAAACTATTAAAATTAACAATCCTACCAAAGAGTATATATGATACTGCTAAAAGGATTATACCAGTCATTAGCATAATGGCTATTAGTCTATTTACTGTCAAATTATTTGGCGTTCCTGAATGTGCAATGGTCTGTTCTAAATTTTTACTTATTCCATAAGGAGTAGCCTTTCCAATAAACCTGATGAACCTCTGATAAGCAGGCTTTATAATTCTATCACCAAAGGGTTGATGCATGGATATATCATCTACCGGGTCATTGTATATTTCCTTAACCTCATCAAGTCTCGATAGTACCGCCTCTCTTGCC
>CAZTEN010000079.1:3566-8414 GCA_964612495.1 uncultured Tissierella sp.
TTGCCCCAAATACCAATCCATGCATTACTAAAACGAAAACACTTATAGTCGCAATTACCAATAGATATACAATTAGTTCCACAGTTTCACCCCTTAAATCTCAATGTTTGACATTCTGCTAATAATGAATATTCCTACTATCTGCATTACAACTGCGGCTATTACCATGAATATACCAATAGTATTTTTGAAAAGCTCCATAATATAATCTCTGTTCATTAAGAAAATCATAAATGCAACAAAGAAAGGCAAAATAGAAATAACTAGGGCAGAAAATCTTCCCTGGGCAGTAAGAGTTTTTATTTCTCCCCGTATTCTCATTCTATCTCTTATAGTATCCGCTATAGTATCTAATACCTCTGTAAGGTTGCCCCCTACCTTCCTCTGAATGATAAGAGCTGTAACAAACATATCAATATCCTCATCACCGGTTCTTTCGGAAAAATCGGTTAATGCCTCATCCATAGTCTTACCTATGGAATTGTCCCTTATTATTTTCATAAATTCATCACGGATTGGACTTTCTAATTCATTGGCAGCTACACTCATAGCCTGGGTAAAGCTAAAACCTGCCCTAAGTCCATTGGATATGATAGCCAAGGCTTCAGGTAACTGTGCATTAAGCCTTTTCATTCTTCTTTTCTTCAGGGAGGAAATATAGATATCAGGAAGCTTATAGCCTATAATAAAACCGATAATAGCCATTAGAATATTCAGTGTTAATAAATATAATAAGAACGCTAATCCAAGGCCGATTAAAATGGAGATGCCGATAAACTCCTCGGGACGCATAAAGACGTAAGCTTGGTTAAGCTTTTTCTTCTTCTCATCCATATAGGACCTTTTGGAAACCAGCTTACTTATTGAAACAATACCATTTAATAGGAATTCCTTAAGGCTGATTTCTTCAAATTGCTTATAATAGTCTTCCTCTCTGGTATATAGATCCAACCTATTTGCAACTTGAAGTCTCTTTAAAAATACTAAACTATATAAACCAATTATAATAAATACTATTGAAAGAAATGCTAATCCTAAGACTACATAGAGCATTCTATTACCTCCTATCTGGAGTAAATACTGAGCTAGGTATGGACTCACCATATGCCTTCAGTTTTTCGATAAAGGTAGGAACTATTCCCGTAGCTACATGTTTTCCAATTACATTTCCTCCTTCATCAAAACCATCCTGTCTAAATACATATAAATCCTGCATAGTGATGGTTTCACCTTCCATACCGGTTATCTCGGAGATCTTAGCTACCTTTCTGGTACCATCTGTATATCTTGCCACATAAACTACTAATTCAATTGCTGATGATACCTGCTCACGGATAGCTCTGGACGGAAGGTCCATTCCCGACATCATCACCATAGTTTCAAGTCTTGCTAAGCTATCCCTTGGACTGTTGGCATGAATTGTAGTTATAGAGCCATCATGACCTGTATTCATTGCCTGAAGCATATCCAGGGCTTCTCCCCCTCTTACCTCTCCTACTATTATCCTATCTGGTCTCATACGAAGGGAGTTGATTACCAGCTCACGAATGGCTATTTGACCCTTTCCTTCAATATTTGGAGGTCTGCTTTCAAGGGTCACCACATGCTCTTGCTGAAGCTGAAGCTCCGCAGCATCTTCTATGGTGACAATCCTTTCAGTATTTGGGATAAAACCGGAAACTACATTTAATAGCGTAGTCTTACCACTACCGGTACCACCTGCTACTAATATGTTGATTCTTCCTCTAACACATGCCTTCAATAGCTTAGCCATATCCTGGTTCAAGGTGCCAAAGGTTATTAAATCATCAAGGGTAAATGGTTCAACTGCAAATTTTCTTATAGTTATCGCGGGTCCTTTGACGGCTAAAGGAGGGATTATAACGTTGACACGAGAACCATCAGGTAAACGGCCATCTACCATAGGAGAGCTCTCATCTACACGTCTACCTAAAGGTGATATAATCTTATCTATGGTATGCATTATATGGGTATCATCTCTAAAGGAGTTATCAACCCGAATTATCTTTCCACTTCGCTCCACGAATACATCCTCAGGACCATTAACCATTATCTCTGTAATAGTTCCATCATTTATAAGGCTGGTTATAGGACCATATCCAAAGATTTCATCCATTACATAATTTGCCACTCTCTGTTTATCACTAAAGGATAGGTTTCTTTTGCTTTCGTATAAAATATTATCGATTATCCTATTTGTATCATCTAAAATAACCTTCTTCTGCAATTCACTTTGATTTTCTGAAGAGATATTCTCTATAATCTTAGAAAGAGCTATAGTAGCAATATCTTCAAGCTCCTTTCTTTTCTTGGTAAGCGGGTCTGTGGCAGTAACTTGTTTCTCCAATTCTTGTCTAGTTTGTATTCCTTTGAAATTGAATCCATTAGCCATAGATACCCCCCCTATTTAACGCCATTTTCTTTGAATTCCGAGCTTATCTTATTTGCAAGAGTACTAAAGGATTTGCTAATTGAACTTTTAGGTTTTGATATAGTTACAGGAATTCCATTATTTAGAGAAAGCATAGCTTGCTTATAGTCAGCATCAATAATCTCATAAAGACTTTGATTTAATGTGCTCTCTACATCCTTACTCTTAATCTGTCCGCTGGAATCAGCCTTGTTTAGTAATACCTTAATCTTAGATTTTGGAAAGTTTAACTCCTGTAGAGTTTGTATTGATGCCTTTATATTTCTGACAGCTGATATCTCAGGTGTTGTTACCATTAATAGCACATCTGCCGCTTGAAAAGCAGGATTTACAGGCTCATAAAATCTTGCAGGCATATCCACCACTACATAATCAAAGGCTCCTTGAAGTGCTCTTAAAATTATTTCTATATGCTCGGAATTAACAAATTCATTTATCTGAGGTTTTGCATTAGCAGGAAGCACCTTTATTCCCGACTCATGGGGAATCAAATATGATTCTATAATATCCTGATCTATATTTCTGATATCATCTACAATATCCAGTATTGTGAATCTTGGTACCATATTTAGTGCCAGCACTGCATTTCCAAAGTCTAGGTCTAAGTCTACAAGACAAACCCTCTTATCCGAATCCTTGGCTAAAGAAATAGCCAGATTAGTAGATACAAAGGTTTTCCCTACTCCGCCCTTAGTGCTGAATACTGTAATTACATGACCTCTGCTGGCTCTTCTTCTAGGTTTAACTCCAGTATCACGATGAATCACATTTTTTTCCTTAACCAACTGTGCGGCTCTATATATGGAATCAACCAATTTTGAGGAGGTAAAAGGAGAAATGATTACGTCCTTGGCACCTGCAAACAACGCCTTATACATTGTGTCCTCTTTAAGTTCATTCTCTATCATGATAATTGCTATATCATTGTATTCACTTGATATAGATTCTGCAAGGCTGTGCCTGTCCAACTCGAGATTTGTACCTATTAGAATTACGTTAGGGTAATTGTCATTTAGAAAATAATTTGCCTCTTCAGCATTATCAGCCTCTCCAACTATATTGATATAATCCACCTTAGACAAAGTCTCAGATATTAGCTCTCTATCACTGCTAGGCCTTTCAACTACTAGAACTTTAATCTTATCCATAACCATCACCTCTCCCTGTATGTTTCAAAATTAGTCGTACTGTAGTGCTGCAGCTGATTTATATCCTCATCCGCAGGATTACGTAATGTTAAGTGAAATTGTCCATTGATATTTGCAAAGGCAACTACTTCGGCTTGTTGAGGATTTACCAGTACAGTTATGGTAGCCGGTTGTTGTATTTCTTCCGGAGTATCAACTACTGCAGGTACTTTAAGACCTCCAAGTGCCAATACTTCAATATTTTGCAATTGAGTATAGGTATATGGTATGGTTTTTTCTTCCCCGTCAGGCTGTACCACCTCGAAATCATAGCTTACAAGTATATCTACCTTATCTCCAACATAAATATAATTTGCTACTCCTGAAATCTCATTTACCGGAATAGTTATGGCGCGCATATTATCCGGTATTTGATAGGATAGTGTAGACTTAATATCTTCTGTAGCTATCCTTCCGGCTAAAATCTGCTCACCATTGATGATTTCAGATCTACTAATACCTCCAACTACGCTATCCATAGATTTTAAAGCATCCGGATGAACAGCCTCCTCCGGTACAGAGGCTATAGCTACCATATCCTCAGTAATCCCCACATGCTCAGGAATTGACTTAGTAGCTACTACAACATCAACGAAAGAGGTAGCAGCTGCTTCTTCCAGTTGATTTAATGAGCTGATATACCGATTTAGAAAAAACACTGTGATAAGACCTAGTATTACTCCGATGAAGAGTATCCGTTTATTTACTTTCATACACTGCACCTCTTTCTAATAATTTTAAATTCATAGTATTACAATTACGGATAAATATATTATTTTAAGGTTAAGCTTAGTTTTTCAACCTCACTCGTCCATCCATACTGGTATAATTATTAGGTAATTCCCCCTCGAATATATCAAACACCTCTAAAACAGTCAGTTGCAGTTTACCATCTTTATTATTAAAATCATAGCTATCAAAAGTACAAGCTATTAAGACTAACTGACTTGGTTCTATATTATCCTTATTTTTTAATTTGTTTAGTGGTCTCTTTGTTCCATCTGTTAATAAAACTTGCCCACTATTCATCACTTCACTGGATAGACTTAAAAGATAAACAGGCTCTCTTCCCTGATTGTATATGGTTTCTATCTCTTGTTTGATTGTAGCTACTGTACCCTTTGTTATTTCAAGACCGTCTTGATAATAAACTTCAAAATATAACCTCTCAGGATCTGCTGGATTCATAATCTTATAATCATCTTTCCA
>CAZTEN010000080.1:0-8367 GCA_964612495.1 uncultured Tissierella sp.
GGAAGATGCTTACTGATGACCAGTGTGAAGAAATTTTTGTAACCGCAGCAGAGCTATTGGAGCGTACTGGTGCACATGTTGAAAATAAAGAAGCCCAAAAATTGTTTGCTGCAAATGGATGCTGGGTGAATGGAGATGTTGTCAAAATTCCAAGTTCTAAATTGGAATGGGCTGTACGCACTGCTCCATCACGTATAACATTATGTAACAAATCCGGCAAACGTGCTGTTTTGATGGAAACTGAAAACAGCCACTTCGGTCCATATTATGGAAGTGAAATGATCGTTGACCGCGCTAGTGGAAAGCAACGTAAAATCACAGTAAATGACGCAGTTGACACAGCAAGACTATCCGAAAGTTTAGAGAATGTAAGCTTTGTAAGTGCTCCAGGAAAACCTGAAGGCTTCCGTAAGGAAACAGCTGGACTATATGCTTTAGAAGCATTGATTCTAAACAGCAACAAGCCAATCATACAACCTGTAAGCAATGCAAAAGAAGCAGAACTAGCAGCTGAAATGGCTGCGGCAGCTGTAGGTGGATTTGATGCTCTTCGCCAAAATCCATATATGGTTTTTACAATCAACTGCAATGAACCACGTTTCCATAGTGAAGACTCACTAGGCGCAGTTATGTATGCTGCGAAAAACGGAATTCCTTTTATTTATCAAAACAAACTAATTTCTGGTGTTACAGCACCAAGTGCAACAGCTGGAACATTAGTTGTAGCTCTAGCTAACAACTTGGTTGCTCTTACTCTAGCACAGTTCGTGTGTGAAGGAGCTCAGGTAATTGCTGGCGGTAATTTCACAATTTTCGACGAAAAAAGCGGAATTGCACCATTTGGAGCCCCAGAAGCAGGTTTGATAGGTGCTGGATTCTCCAACTTGATGCGTTATCTTCGTATACCAAGTGCAGGAATTGCAGGTATTTCTGACTCCAATGTTTCTGATGCACAATTAGGAGCTGAATTCACATATGGTATCCTTTCCTCTGCTTTGGCTGGCACTAATTTGATTGGTGGCGGAGGCGCTCTTGAATCCGGAAAGGTTGCAAGTTCAGCTGCTCTGGCAATGACTGATGAGGTTATGGGTGCTATCCACCGTATTTTAGGTACATTCGATATAGACGAAGACAAATTGGCACGTGGTGTTATAGATGAAGTTGGACCAGGCGGAAACTACCTTGGAGAAGATCACACAACTTTATACTTTAAATCCGAACAATTCTGGCCAAATCTAATTACTAGAAAACGTATTGATGACTGGACTGCTGACGGCGCAAAACCAATGGGACAACGTGCTTTGGAATATGTTGAAGATTTACTTGGCCAACCTTCCGTTGAACTTGTTAACAGCACAGTTGCCGCTGAGATAAAATCGATTCTCGTTAAAGCAGAAGAGACATTATAAAATAGGAGGGGAAAAACTTGAAAAATAGAGTTAATTATAAAGCTAATCAAACACCTACAATGAAAGTTCTGACCGATTCACAATGTCTCGAGATTGTACTCGCTGCTGAAGAGGTCCTTTTTAGAACAGGTATGGAATTCCATGATCCACAGGCACTGGAAATCCTGAAGAAACACGGTTGTCTTGTAGATGGTATGCGTGTCCGCATCCCTCCATTCTTGGTAGAGCGTGCTTTGAGATCATGCCAGAAACATGTTGTGCTTTGCAACAGCCGTACCGGCAAACCAGAAATGTTCCTTGAAAACAACAATTCATATTTCGGTTCAGGTTCTGGTACACCGTTTTTCCGTGAACCATACACAGGTGAGCGTATACGTTCAACCAACAAAAGCATTGGCTGGGCAACCAAAGTTCTTGATGCCATGCCTAATATAGATTTCTGTATGTCACTTGGTTTAGTACAAGACGTACCATTGCTAGTTTCAGATCGTTGGGAATTTGAGCAACAGTTACTTAATACTTCTAAACCGATTGTAAACGTTGTTACTGATGAATGGGGACAAGCAGACTGTCTAGCAATGGCTGAAGCAGTTGCTGGCGGCCCTGAAGAACTTCGTAAACATCCTTTTATAACCCTATATCTTGAACCGGTTTCACCTGGCCTTGTAGGAACAGAGTCATGCCAAAAGGTTATCACCGGTGCAGAAAAAGGAATCCCAACTATCTTTACACCATGTATCATGGCAGGTGCTACTGCTCCAGCTACAATTGCAGGAGTACTTGTTCAAGGTATCGCAGAAAGCTTGAGCGGTCTTGTTCTTAGCCAATGTGCTGGTGAAGGAGCAGCTTATATAATGGGTGGAGTATATACAATCCTTGACATGGGCTCTACTATATTCTCATATGGAGCACCTGAGAAAGATCTTATGCTGGCTTGTTTGACTGACATCGGCCATTATTTAAGACTTCCAATTTTCGGAACAAACGGATGTACAGATTCAAGCATGATTGATGAGCAAGCAGGTATTGAGGCAGCACTATCCATTACTATGACAAGTCTTTCAGGCCCGAATCTTAACCATGACATTGGATACTGTGAATATGGAACTACTTCCAACCTTGATCTTGTTGTTATTTGCAACGAGGTTGTTGGAATGGCACGTCGCCTAACTTCTGGAATTCCTGTTAACCAAAAGACACTTTGTCTTGATGAGATTGAAAACGTTCCTCCAAAAGGACGCTTCAAAAACATTTGGGAAGCTGAGTGGGATGATGACCAGGATTATATTCCAAAAAATATACATGCTAATTTTGAATCTGATTTAATCAGCCGTTCTGCTTTCGACCTATGGAATTCCAACGGTGGAAAAACATTAACTGAGAGAGCAAACGAAAGAGTTCGTGATATTATTGAAAATTACGAAGCGGATCAACTTTCTAAAGACGTTAAAGCAAAAATCAGAAGTATCGTTGAAAACGCCGAAGGTAAGATTCCTAAGGCATAAAATAAGCATAATGCCAGTCGGGCGATCCTTAGGTCGCCCGACTTCTATTTTTTAATACAAATATAAAGATAAGGAGATGAAATCATGACATTCGTACTTGGCATCGACACTGGCGGCACTTACACTGACGGAGTTATTGTCGACAGAGAGCAACACCGTATTATCACCAAAGCAAAATCGCTGACTACGCGACAGAATCTTTCTCTTGGTATTGCTGATGTTATCCGTCGCATGGATTTCAATCTATCAGAACCAATAGACCTAATTGCACTTTCTACGACTCTTGCTACAAACGCGATTGTTGAAGGTCGCGGTTGCGAGGTAGGTCTTATTATAATCGGATTTTCTGACCTGCAAGATGTTCCTGCAGCTGAGATTCGCTATCTTCCCGGGGGGCATGACATCCGCGGAAATGAAAAAGAACCTTTTGATGAAGAAAAAGCACGTGAAGCACTTGAAAGTCTGAGGGGTAAGGTGGATGCACTGGCTATATCCTCGTATCTCAGTATCCGTAATCCTGAGCATGAGTTGATTATGCAGCGTCTGGCTAAAGAAGTTCTGGGGGTAAATGTCGTATGTGCCCATCATCTCACCCGTTCACTCGGATTGCACGAACGCTGTGTCACCGCTATTCTCAATGCTCGCCTGATTCCCATCATTGAGGAATTGATTGTTGCGGTAAAAAAGGTACTAACTGAAAAAAATATCAAAGCACCAATCATGATTGTCAAGGGTGATGGCTCACTGATGGGTGAAACACAAGCCCTTGAACGGCCGATTGAGACAATCCTTTCTGGTCCGGCAGCCAGCATCATAGGGGCTAATTTTCTAGCAGGTGAACTCAACGGTATGGTAGTGGATATAGGTGGCACTACTACCGATATAGCAGTCCTCAAAAATGGAGTCCCTAAACTGAATAAAGATGGCGCACGTGTTGGCGGCTGGTTGACCCACGTTGAAGCAGCCGAAATCGACACCTATGGACTGGGCGGAGATAGTTATATTCAAAAGGATAGCCAAGGCTTCTTCAAGTTAGGTCCCCGACGTGTCTGGCCAATCTGTCAGATGTCTCATGTCTATCCTAACCTGGTTGATGAGCTTTCCAGAATCCACCATCCGCGAATTGTCCCACTGGTTAATCATCAGATAACAGATTGTTACTTCTTGATTGGAGAGCAACATACGATTCAACTCACTGAGCGTGAAAAGCAAATTGTTGAACTATTACGCGACAAGCCCCACAGTATCTTCTATCTTGCACTGGCATTGGACTTGGATATCAATTTCTTAGATGTCAGTCGACTTGTGGAAACAGGTGTACTTGGACAAATTTCTTTCACACCAACAGACACACTACACGCTATGGGACTTTATAACGAGTGGAATACAAAAGCTTCAAGAATAGCAGTTGAGCTCCTATCCAATCGCTTTGATATGACTCCTGACGTATTTTGTGATTATATCATTGAAAAAGTTACTGCGAGGTTGGCTCTTACATGCTGGCAAAGTCTGCTCAACCATGAAGGCTACAAGTGCGACCTTGAAAGCCATTCACTCTTTGCTTATCTAAGCGATAAGCAATTAAATCCTAAGGCAGATTCCTTGTTAACCTTTAGCCTTGTACCTACTCTGCCAATCATTGGCATTGGTGCTCCGGTTAGGAGTTACCTTCCCCGTTTGGCAGAAAAACTTGGCACTCGCCTTTCTATACCAGAACACACCGAGGTGGCCAATGCAGTAGGTGCAGCCGTTGGAAAAGTTATGGAGATTGTCAAAATCCTAATTTCGCCAGGTGAAAATTATTCAGGATATATCCTTTACTCTACATGGGAATGCTTAAGGTTTGATGACTTAGATGAGGCTGTTGCATATGGAAAGCAGTTTGCATATAATAAAGCCATGAGCCTTGCAGAAGAAAACGGTGCCCTTAATATTGAAGTTTTCGTTGAGCATAAAGATGTATATGTAAATTCAAGTGGCGTCGATTTGTATATCGAATCCACCATTGAGGCTGTAGGAACAGAAAAATCCGACTGGCAATAAAAAGCAGAACAAAAAAACAATCCATGATTTTTGAACTTTCATGGATTGTTTTTTAATTATTTTTTTTCGTACACATGTTGATTTTTTCAATCAAACTTCTAAGCTCCGGAAGTACATTCTTTGCCTTAAATAAGAAATACGGTGAAGATGATAAATCAAAAGAAAGCCTCTTTCCATATTCCTGAGAAAGGAATTGAATTAACTCTACAGAGAGTTTATCCATATTGGCAAATTCCAACTTAATATCCTTATCCCTTTGAACTAGGTTTTTAATGCCTAGCTTACTTGCATTAGCTCTAATATAGGAAATCTCCAGTAAATTTTCCACTTCCCCCGGTAAATCCCCAAATCTATCTATTAATTCATCTAAAAGTTCATCAAAATCCTCAAGGGTTTCAAGGGAGGAAATCTTCTTATATACATCTATCTTTTGCTCTTCATCTGATATATATTTATTAGGGATATATCCATCTACCTTGAGGTCTATAGTAGTATCTATAGTTTCTTTCACTATATCGCCCTTTAACCTGCTTATGGCCTGGCCTAGGAATTTAACGTATAAATCATAACCAATAGACTCCAAATGTCCATGCTGGGCATGGCCTATCATATTTCCGGCACCTCTTATCTCCAAATCTCTCATGGCTACCTTATATCCAGAGCCAAATTCCGTAAATTCCTTTATTGCTCTTAACCGCTTCTCAGCTACTTCGGTTAATACCTTATCTCTTTCGTAGGTAAAATAGGAATAGGCGACCCTATTAGTCCTTCCAACTCTTCCTCTTAGTTGATATAGCTGCGAAAGTCCCATCTTATCTGCATCATAAATAATAATAGTATTTACATTGGATATATCTAAACCCGTCTCTATAATCGTAGTACAAATAAGAACATCTTGTTCTTTGTTCATAAAATCAATCATAATCTTTTCCAACTGGCTTTCACCCATCTGACCGTGACCTACAGAAAATGTAGCTTCCGGAACTAAAGCTCTTAGTTTTGAAGCTATCATATCTATTGACTCGACCCTATTGTATACGAAGTACACCTGTCCTCCACGTCCAATTTCTCTAAGTATTGCATCCCTTATCATCTGAGTATTGAATTCTACTACATAGGTCTGTATTGGATATCTTTCCTCCGGAGGCTCTTCTATTACTGACATGTCCCTTATACCAACTAAGGACATATGAAGAGTTCTAGGTATAGGAGTAGCTGAAAGCGTCAAAACATCTACGGTTTCTTTAAACTTCTTCAAGGCTTCCTTATGTTTAACTCCAAAACGTTGTTCTTCATCTATTATTAAAAGTCCTAAATCCTTAAAGGAAATATCCTTTGATAGGATTCTATGGGTTCCTACTACTAAGTCTATAGTTCCCCTTCTAATGGCTTCAATAGATATTTTTTGTTCTTGTGCACTTCTAAATCTACTTAAGAGTGCCACTTTTACAGGGAAGTTACTAAACCTATCCATTATGGTGTTGTAATGCTGTTGAGCCAAAATAGTAGTCGGTACTAATATTGCCACTTGTTTACCATCCATAATTGACTTAAAAGCTGCCCTTAATGCCACCTCTGTCTTTCCATAGCCAACATCACCACATAAAAGCCTGTCCATAGGCCTAGGTTTTTCCATATCCTTCTTAATTTCTTCAGCACTTCTTAACTGTCCATCCGTTTCCTCATGAGGAAACATATCTTCAAACTGACGCTGCCAAGGTGTATCCTCTCCAAAGGCATAGCCCTTTAGCTTTTCACGTTTTGCATATAGTTCTACTAAGTCCATGGCCATTTCCTCAACGGCCCTTTTCACCTTTGTCTTCGCCTTTGTCCACTCTTGGCTGCTTAGTTTATTTATTTTTGGTCTAGACTCTGAACCGATATATTTCTGAATTAAATTCATCTGATCTACTGGTAGATATAACTTATCCTTACCCTTATATTGAATAGAGAGAAAATCCTTCTTCACTCCCTGTATATTTAGCTGTTCGACTCCCTCATATTGACCTATTCCATAAGCTTCATGAACTACAAAATCCCCTAGATTTAAGTCTGAGAAACTAAGGTCTTTCGATGTGTTTTTCTTACGTTTTTTACTAGTCTTGGCCTTGCCAACTCCAAATATCTCTTTATCGCTAATAACTACAAGCTTTAATGTGCTATAATCAAATCCACCTCTTAAAGATCCGGGAGTTATAAAGACTTGACTAGATTTTAACTCATGATCTCTTTGAGGGAAGAAGCTATTTTCTACCCCCATCTCAAAAAGGATTTGTTGAAGTCTTTGCCCTCTTTCTTCAGTACCGGATAGTATAATAATTTTATAGCCCTTATACCTAAAGTGGTCCAAATCCTCCTTTAGTAGTTCCATCTTAGAATGATAACTTTGCATGGACTTGAGAGTAAAGTTTATAATGATTTTCGGGTTAAAGGTGCTTTCCTTTATTAAAGCACTGTTTGTAATACAGGTTTTCTTCAGAAAATCCGGAATTAAATCCTTATACTCAAAATTTATATTAACATGACCAGGAAGCACTTCCCCAATCTCAAAAAGGTCTGTATATCTCATATTGAAGTCCTGTTTAAAACTCTTAAAACTCTCATCGATTCTTTTAGGCTCGTCTATAAGAACTATGGAATCCTCCATAAAATAGCTTATGATATTAGTTAAATAACCCTCCGGAATATAAGGGATTATTAAATCTCTATTGGACATATAGGAATCTTGTTTCATAATCTCAAGATACTTGTTGAACTTCTCTTCGGATATGGTTGCAGCCTGCTTGGTTGAAGCCTTAGAAACAGTCTTCTTTAAATCCTTCTCAAGATTATCTATTATATCCTTCTTAATTTCATCCTTTATGATTATTTCTTTAACAGGGGGCACCTTAACAAGGTCAATATTGTCGATTGACCTTTGAGTGTTCATATCAAAGCTTCTAATTGAGTCTACCTCATCATCAAAGAGTTCAACCCTATAGGGGTTTAATCCATCGGGAGGAAAAAAGTCTAATATCCCTCCCCTAATACTGAACTGCCCGATGCCTTCTACCATATGAACCCTCTCATACCCGGCATTGATAAAAGTAGAAATGGTTTTATCTAAATCCAATCGACCACCTCTTGTAATAACCTGGGTATATTCCTCAAACAAGGATTTATTTGGCAACTTGTCCAGTAGTGCTGTTATGGAGCTTACAACTATAAGATTCTCTTGGTTATTAAGTCTAGAAAGGACATTGAGTCGTTGAACTTGTCTTTCAGAACTAAAGGCATCAACATCGTATAGGAGAAGTTCTCTCTTTGGAAATAGAACAGAATTTTCACTTCCAAGGTTTTTTATATCCTCATATAAAAACCTACTTCTGGCCTCATCATATGTAATTAGGAGTATTTGTTTATTTGTATGC
>CAZTEN010000081.1:0-8170 GCA_964612495.1 uncultured Tissierella sp.
CTCCCTGAAGGAAAAAGTGGACTCGTTCATATCTCTGAAATATCCCATGATTATGTAGAGAAGGTAGCAGATTACTTAAAGAAAGATCAAAAGGTTAAAGTTAAGGTTCTATCCATTTCAAAAGAAGGAAAGATAAGTTTATCTATAAGACAAGCTAAACCAAAATCTAATAAGCCAGCTGATATCGAATGGAGCAAGACAGATGATAAACAAAAATTCATGTCTTTTGAAGATAAGCTAAACAGCTTTTTAAAGGATAGTAATGAAAAGATTAATCAGATAAAAACTAGAGACACCAGAAAAAGTAATGGAATGAAACCAAAAAAAGTAGGAAGTGTAGAATAAAAAAACCGGATATACCGGTTTTTTTTATTGTTTTTTTTATTTAGAGACATAAATCTACATTTAAAGGTAAATTTGTGACATAAATACTGGACTCCTCAATTTTGCTCACCTCTAGACTTTAAGTGGTATAAGTTTAACTTTTAGAATTTCAACTTAAGGTTATAGGTGATTAAGCTCCTTATTGTCTGAAAACTCATGATTATCAAGCCCTATATTGACAAATTTCAAATATTGATTTTGATATTATGAGAGCAAGAAAATAAAGGGGTGAGTACATTGACTAAAATGGAGTCGGTTTTATCTAAGAGTAAGCTGAATGTGAAGGTAGATTGGAAGGCAATCATATGGCTTATTATTAGTTTTTTATTAGGTAGGGTAAGTATTTTGGACAAGCTATATCCTTTTGGAATTGCCTTTATAGGTGCTTGTTTAATATTTAAGAAAGAAAGTAGAGTAATAGTTCTTGGATCAATTGTAGGAACTCTAACTTCCCTTGGATTAAAGGGATTTAGCTACTATATAAGTATTGCTGCAATCTATTTATTTTTTACAAGATATAAAGATAATAATAAGTACTCTCTTGTAAATGCTTCCTTTATAGTTGCAGGAATATTTACATTAATTAGATTAGCGGGACTGACCTTCGGTCATACTATGTTAATCTATGATATGGTACTTCTAATCTTTGAAGGAATATTGGTATTTACTATGACTTATGTATTTTCCTTCAGCATGCCCATTGAAGACCTAGGTAGGAAGGATGTTTCCAATGAGAAGATGGTCTGTAGCTTCGTTACCATGGCCCTAGTCCTATCCGGAATAAATAGTCTTAGTATATTTGGAGCATCAATAAAAAACATCATAAGCATAATAGCTATCCTTCTAATAAGCTACAACCAGGGAATCTATGCGGGAGGTATGACAGGAATTATCCTAGGTATGATAGCTTATATATCAAATGTAGAAATGCCATTCATAATAGCCATTTTAGGTGTGGGAGGACTACTTGCAGGACTTTTTAGGGATCTAGGAAAGAGCGGAGCTATAATTGGGTTTATTCTAGGAAATGGTATTATAAGCTTCTATGTTAACGGATTAGGTACAAGCTTTTTAACATATAAGGAAATAATGGTTTCATCTTTAGGATTTATCCTTATATATACTAAAGTAGAAAACCATATTACTTCGCTATTCAAGCCTGAATCTAAGGTTAGAAAGGATTTTGAAAATAGAAGATTTGAGCTTATAGGAAATAGATTTAGAAATATGGCAGGTCTATTGGATTCATTAGCCTCTACCTTTAGCAACACAGTTGAAGAGGATGATGTATTTTCAAGCTATGGAGTATATACTATAGTAGATGATATTATTACAGAGAAATGCAGAGTTTGTCATTTACACGGGGATTGCTTGAATAAGTCCTATTATACTACTTATTATTCAATATTTACAGCCTTAGGAGTCATGGAGAGTGAAGTTGAAGATAGGCAAGAAAAGATTAAAGACATATTGGATTTCTGTGCAAATGATGATCTTGGAATTTATTTAGATAAGGCTTATTCTAAATATAAAGAAAAAAAGCTATTCAATGACAGGCTTAAGGAGCAAAGACAAGTTTTAATTGAACAGCTAGAAGGTCTTAGCAGAACCATAAGTGATATGGATATGGATATATATAGTCACTCTACATTTAATCTAGAGTTGGAAGAATTACTGGAGAAGGAGATCAAAAATAAACGATATGATTTAAAGGATATTGTCGTAGCACAGCTAAAAGATAAGGATGTTGAGGTATATTTAGAATTTACATCAAAAAATACTGTGGATAGATTAGAAAGGATTGCTAGGATAGTATCAGGGGCCCTTGGTTATCCTATGACAGCTGATTATACTGTTGGATTACTTGAAAATACAAGTACCTTAAGATTGATTAAGAGCAATCGATTTAGTTCTTTAACTAGAGCAGCAGTTTTACCTAATTCAGAAAACGGCATATCTGGAGATAACTTTACCTTTGGAGATGTAGATGGTGCTTCCTTTATAGCTATAAGTGATGGAATGGGAACAGGGAAAAGAGCAGGTACTCAAAGTGCTAGGGCAATCGAAATTCTAGAGAAGATGATGGAACTTAATATGGACAGAGATATGACTATTAAGACAATCAACGATATCTTAAGAACCAGTAGCTCTTTTGAATTGTTTACAACAATGGATTTAGCTTTTATAGACCTTTATAAAGGTAAGCTTCATTCAGTTAAATCAGGTGCATCCCCTACTTTTCTAAAGGGAAGGGAAGGAGTAAGAATGATAAATTCTCAGTCCCTACCTATTGGGCTATTAAAGGATGTTGATTTTAATATATATGATGAAAGCATCGAAGATGGGGATATTATCATAATGATGTCCGATGGAATATTGGAGTCTAATCAGCAAAGATGCGATAATCCTGAAAATTGGATGAAAGGAGTCTTGGAGAGTATTAAATCTCAAAATCCACAGACAATAGCAGATGAAATACTTCAAGTTGCAAGAATAGCAAGCAGAAATGAGATAATGGACGATATGACTGTTGTAGTAACTAAAGTATGGAGAAACGCGAACTAAAAAGGAGGCCCAAGGCCTCCTTTTTATGATTTAACCCGATTTGCGGTTTAGAATTGTAATTAACAATTTTTTAGGGTATATTAGTAGTAGGTGAGACAATGATTAATAAGGCTTTAAGTAATATTAAGGAATATAATCTTATATCAGAAAATGATAATGTTGTAGTTGGTGTTTCAGGAGGGCCAGATTCTATGGCTCTACTTTACGTTTTACTGGAACAAAAAAAGACTCTTAATTTCCAGATGTTCGTTTGCCATGTAAATCATGGAGTTCGAGGGGAGGATGCCTTGTCAGATCGAATTTTTGTGGAAGAGAAGGCAAAAGAGTTAGGACTCCCATTTTATTATGTCGATGTAGATATGGAGGCTTATGCAAAAGAAATGAGAATCACTGCTGAGGAGGCTGGCAGGAAGCTTAGGTATGGGTTCTTTAGGGATGTACTAGAGTCCCATGGAGGCGGGAAGATTGCAGTAGCTCATAATAAGAATGACCAGGCTGAAACTCTTCTCTTGAGGATAATGCGTGGGACAGGTATAGATGGTATAAGGGGTATGGATTTTGTTTATGGAGATATTATTAGGCCTCTTCTAAATATATCTAGGGCTGAAATTGAGCGTTTTATATGCACTGAAGGCATAGAAACTGTGTTAGATAAGACCAATCTTCTCCCTATATATAATAGAAATAAGGTAAGACTTGAGCTTCTGCCTTATATGATAAAAAATTTCAACCCAAATATTATAGATACTCTGTGGAGACTATCTCGAACGGCAGAATTGGATACTACATATTTAAATAAGATTACAGAAGAAAAATACAAATTAATAGTGAAAAATGAGCTGGAAAAGAGTATAATTCTAGATAGCACCATGTTTAACAAGGAAGATAGGTGTATAAGATTAAGGCTATTAAGAAAAGCAATTTTTAATCTTAAAGGGAGTATTCAAGGTATAGCTGAAGTACATCTCGATTCATTAGAAGACCTATTTAGAAGAAGTGAAACCGGTAAAGGATTACAATTGCCTAATGGACTTGTCGGAAGGATATCATATAATGATTTAATTCTTGAGATGAATGTATTGGATTCTAAAGCATATGAACATTATATTTATGAAGGTGACAATTTATTTAAAGAAGTGGGTATATATGTGAATGTTTATATTGTTGAAGGGAATAAGATTATAACTGGTAAAAGGACTAGGTCATTTGATTTTGACTCCATTAAGGGAACTTTAAAAATCAGAAATAGAAGAAACGGCGATAGGTTTAAGCCCTATGGACTTAAAGGTACTAAAAAGTTGAAGGATTACTTTATAGATAATAAGGTGGATAAGGATTTAAGGGATAGAATTCCACTCTTAGTAGATGATGAAAATATTATTTGGGTAATGGGTTATGCCACCAGCGAAACCCATAAGGTGACGGATAAAACAAGAAAGATCCTGGTTGTAGATTATAACCAGGTGTGAGGCAATTGCTTCCGACACATAAAATATTTAGGGGGGTACAAATGGAAGATTTTGTAAAAGAGGTTATAGTAAGCGAGGAAGATATAGCTAAGAGAATTAAGGAGCTTGGTCAAGTTATAACAAAGGATTATAAGGATAAGGACTTAGTAGTAATAGGTATTTTAAAAGGAGCTGTAATATTCATGTCAGAATTGGTTAAGAATATTAAGTTGCCTATCGTTATGGATTTTATGGCTGTTTCCAGCTATGGAAAGTCAACCATATCTACAGGAGAGGTAAGAATCATTAAAGACCTTGATTTTAGTGTAGAGGGGAAGGAGCTTCTCATTGTGGAGGATATAATCGATACAGGTCTTACACTTAATTACTTAACAGATATACTTAAGAAGAGAGGGGCTAATAGCGTCAAGATTTGTACTCTTCTTGATAAACCGGAAAGAAGAAGTGTTGAAGTCAAGGTAGATTACCTTGGATTTGAAATACCAGATGAGTTTGTAATTGGATATGGACTTGACTATGCTGAGCAATATAGAAACCTTCCTTATGTTGGAGTCTTAAATGAAGAAGCATACAGTAGCTGATTTGTTATCTTGTAGTGGTGTCAAGCAATTGTATACTAATTGCTTACGATTATTAAGTGTGTTATAATTAGACAATATATTTAGCATAAAGGAGGGAATTTAGGGTTTGAAACGTTTTTTTAAAGGCATAAGTGTTTATCTGTTAATAGTTCTACTGATAATGTTTGGGGTTAGCATGTTTGGACCTGATGTAGAAACTGCTAAGGAAATGGATGTAACTGAATTAATAAAGAATTTTCGAGAAGGAAACGTAGTTAGTGCTGTAATGAATGGCAATGTGCTAAAGGGTAGATTGGTTGACGAGACTGAATTTACAACAGTCATTCCCGGTATAATTGAAGATAGTATGTATCCTTTATATCTTCAGGAATTAGTTGATTCGGGTCAGCTACAATTAGGTGGAGAATTGCCTCCTACTACACCCTGGTATATCGATTTATTACCTACCTTGTTGATAATATTAGTTTTTGGGGTATTCTGGTTTGTGTTTATGCAGCAATCTCAAGGTGGCGGCGGAGGAAAGGTTATGTCCTTCGGTAAGAGCAAAGCTAGAATGGTTAAGGAAGAGGATGGAAAGTTAGTCAAATTTGCTGATGTAGCTGGTCTTGAAGAAGAAAAAGAAGAGTTGAAGGAGATTGTTGACTTCTTAAAAAATCCAAGGAAATATATTGAAATAGGTGCTAGAATTCCTACAGGAGTCCTACTTGTAGGGCCTCCCGGAACAGGAAAGACTTATTTGAGTAAGGCTGTTGCAGGTGAGGCAGGCGTTCCCTTCTTCACTATCTCAGGTTCCGACTTCGTTGAAATGTTTGTTGGCGTTGGAGCAAGCCGTGTAAGAGATTTATTCGAGCAAGCTAAAAAGAATTCTCCGTGTATCGTTTTTATCGATGAAATAGATGCAGTAGGAAGAAGAAGAGGAGCGGGTTTAGGCGGAGGTCATGACGAGAGGGAGCAGACATTGAATCAACTTCTAGTAGAGATGGATGGGTTTTCAACTAATGAGGGAATCATTGTAATGGCTGCAACTAACAGGGCAGACATCCTAGATCCTGCCCTGTTAAGACCTGGTAGATTTGACAGAACTATATATGTTGGGCTTCCTGATATAAGAGGCAGAGAGGCTATTCTTAAGGTTCATACTAAGAATAAACCTCTGGGGGATGATGTTGATTTAACAGTAGTAGCCAAGAGAACTCCCGGTTTTACTCCTGCAGATTTAGAGAATCTTGTAAACGAAGCTGCATTATTAACTGCTAGATTTAACCTTAAGACTATTCCTATGTATTTAGTCGAAGAAGCATCTATTAAGGTTCAGGCTGGGCCTGAAAAGAAGAGCAAGGTTGTAAGCGATAAGGAAAGAAGGTTAACAGCCTACCATGAAGCAGGTCATGCTTTAACGGGTAGACTAATTCCCGGAACAGATCCTGTTCATATGGTCACTATAATTCCTAGAGGAATGGCCGGTGGATTTACATCCTATATTCCTGAAGAGGATAGAAGCTTTATTACTAAGAGACAGATGGAAGACAAACTGGTTACACTTCTTGGAGGAAGGGTTGCTGAGGCCCTAGTACTCGATGATATAAGTACAGGTGCACAGAATGATATAGATAGGGCTACCAAGATTGCACGGTCTATGGTTACCCACTATGGTATGAATGAAAAATTAGGACCTATGACTTATGGAACTGATGAAGAGGAAGTATTTGTAGGCAGGGATTTCGGAAGAACTAGGAATTACTCAGAAGATGTTGCAGCTGTAATTGATCAGGAAATGAGAAATATGATAGACGTAGCTTATCATAGAGCTGAAACCTTAATAAGTGAGAATATGGATTCACTTCATAGGATTGCAGAAGCCCTATTAGAGAAGGAAACAATAGATGCCAAGGAATTTGAAAGAATATTTTTAAATGAAGAGTTAAATTAAAAGATGGGTTTAGCCTGTCTTTTTGTTTGTTTTTGAATCCTGTATTGCAATAGTCATTAATAATCTAATATAATGAGCTTAGAGGGACCATGAAGGAGGTTAATTATGTTTGATAAGAGAAAATTAGATGGCATTAAATCTTCTTTGAATAAGTGGGAAAAAAACAATGTTGAGAAAACCATTAGTAAGTTTCCTAAAAGGAAGGGAAAGTTTACTACTACATCCGACATAGAGATTAAAAGGCTTTATACACCTTTGGATGTAGAAGAAATGGACTATGAAGAGGACCTCGGATGTCCGGGGCAATATCCTTATACTAGAGGAGTTCAACCCACCATGTATAGGGGGCGTTTATGGACTATGAGGCAGTATGCAGGTTTTGGGAATGCTGAGGAATCGAATCGTAGGTATAAGTATTTGCTCGAGCAAGGACAAACAGGATTATCTATTGCATTTGACCTTCCTACCCAGCTAGGTTATGATTCAGATGATGCCTTATCTGAAGGTGAAGTAGGTAAGGTAGGGGTTGCCATAGACTCATTAAAAGATATGGAGACCCTCTTTGATGGTATTCCTCTGGAGAAGGTAAGTACTTCAATGACGATTAATGCACCTGCCAGTGTCCTTTTGGCTATGTATATTGCAGTAGGGGAAAAGCAAGGTACATCTCCTGATAAGTTGAGGGGTACAATACAAAACGACATTCTTAAGGAATACATAGCAAGGGGGACCTATATATTTCCACCTGAACAATCGATGAGGCTTATTACCAACATCTTCGAATACTGTTCTAAGGAAGCTCCTCAGTGGAACACTATTAGCATCAGTGGTTATCATATTAGGGAGGCTGGTTCAACTGCAGCTCAGGAGTTAGCCTTTACTTTAGCCGATGGAATTGCTTATGTGGAAGCTGCCATCAAGGCAGGATTGGATGTGGATGATTTTGCACCAAGATTATCCTTCTTCTTCAACTCCCATAATGACCTTTTTGAAGAGGTTGCTAAGTTTAGGGCGGCAAGAAGATTGTGGGCAAGGATAATGAAGGAAAGATTTAAAGCAAAGAATCCAAAATCTATGCAACTTAAATTCCATACACAAACTGCAGGTTCCACATTGACTGCACAACAGCCTGATAACAATATAATAAGGGTTACTATTCAGACCCTGGCAGCAATACTCGGGGGAACTCAGAGCCTTCATACAAATTCAAGGGACGAGGCCTTAGCATTACCGACAGAGGA
>CAZTEN010000082.1:0-7868 GCA_964612495.1 uncultured Tissierella sp.
GACTCATCCATTGCAACCATTGCACCCTTTATCTCCCCGGCAACATTTCTCATCTCAGCTAATTCTCTGTTGTCTTCTCTTCCACTTAAGCACTTCTTATCTTCCTCAGTTATGAGCACAACCCCATAGCTGAAGCTTCTAGTTCTAATATCGAAACTTCCATCTACATATGCAATTACTTCATTCTCTTTGAGCTTTTCTCCCGGTCTTAAAAAATCACCACTTTCTTCAATAAAGCTCAAAGCTTCGTCATAGCTAGGAAACTTCTTATATTTAGCTCCTTTATATCCAGTTACTTGTTCTGAGCATTCCGCCCATGCTTCATATATGCCAGGTACTATTCCATTCTTTACTGCATAATAAAATTTAGCCATAATCCACCTCATGTTTTTATGTAATATAAACATCATTATAACACATACTCCAAAAGTTATACTTCATCCTATTTCTAATTTAATACTTTAATACAGGTTTAACGAATAAAAAGACTAATCTTCTATGGATTAGCCTCGTTATATTGAATGTGCAATTCTACTAGCTGCAGCTGCTGCTATTGCAGCCACTAAATCATCTAAGAAGGTGTTGCATTCTAAACCCTTTCTAGAATCCAGCTCCTTTATTATACCTATTTTTTCCTTATCCAAAAATCCATAATTAGTAAGCCCTATGGTTCCATAGACATTAACTATGGATAAGGGTATTATTTCATCTATGCCATATAAACCCTCATCACTTTCAACGATTGATTGAAGCGGCTCAGGAAGCAGCTTTTTCTCTGCTAATTCATCCAATGCTATGCCTGTTATTATGGCATGTATTATCTCTCTTTTCTTGAGAACAGATTCTATACTTTCCAAACATATTTCTATGGTTAAATTAGGGTAATATCTTTCCTGAAGAAAAAGTACTATCTCAGCAATATCCCTAAGGTCTACTCCCCGTTTCCTAAGCATATCGACTGTCATTGAATTAAGCTCTTTCATATTGTATTTATAACCGTATTTATTATCTACCATACTTACTACATCCTTCCTTTCTTTACCTTTCACAACATTATACCCCATTCTCATGGACTCTAATTCACTAAAATAGAAGACTCATAGGGATATTCTTCTACAAGTTCTCCTAGTGCAAAAAATCTCTTCCCATTCTTTGAAGTATAGTAGCAAGTCATTAAGGATATTATTGGCTTTCCTCGATTTGTAGCCCTATCTTGGCCTAGCATATAGAAGGCAGTATCAGGAACTATTTGAGTATCATAGATTTCGTATTCATATACATTTTTTTTGTTTGTTATCTTTACTCTTGTACCAGTCTGGATTTGAAGGAGATTTCCAAATAACAAGCCATTCTTCATATAGTGACCCGCAAGGGAATAATTTCCTTCCCCCATAACTAGATTTGATTTCATGGTTCCAGCTCCAATCATAAGATTGGAATTGCTTACTCCCTTTAAAATTGGTAAATCTATAATCTGTCCTATAATATTTTTATTGACCTCTTCCTTCTTAAATCTAGCTGCTTCACTTATAGTAGTCGTTAGCTGAACATCCTCAATCGAAGAATAATCAAAGAGAGTCTCATCTTCACTTACATTCTCTTCAGAATTTTGATCTAGTGTATTCTCTTGTATTTCCTCAGGGGATATTTCATTTACTAGTTCCTTTGTAGTAGATATCTTACTTTTAATAAGCCAGTCATTGATAAGAGGCAGCAAAAGTAATAGTATGCCGGTAATTATTAATATTGTAGATATGATTTTTTTCATGATATCCTCCGTAGTCAAAGACCATCTTATGTTGTCTTCTGGTAAAGACCTTTTGATTTAATCCTTTTGTACCTAAGCCCTATTCCAATTAATATACTTGGTATAAAGCAGGAAATAAAACGTACTGGCTGATTAAAACTTATACCTAACATAAAGAATACTTGATATATTGGGTTTAAAAATATATTCAGAGGAATAGCATGATGGCTTAGCTCTTGCGGAATTTCCATTCTAAGTCCAATATTTATTAGAGAATATATAAAGAGCAATATGCCAATTAAGGCAATTAATAATCCACTTCTAAAATCCCACTTGGCTCTTTGACTAGTCTTAAGTCTAGTTCCTAGGAATATATATATTAAAATCCAAAATACTGCTATCAATATCCTAATTGGTAAACTTGTAACTAATCCACCTATATAAGGGCTAAAAGCTACCAAAATGGCAAGCCCAACAGTAGACAACACAATCACCAAAATATGAAATACTAATGCTACTATATTGTTTAAAATCATACCCTCACTCCTTACTCAGCCTTTGTACCTGTGGCTCCTTGGCTTTTCATAATTCTCTTCATTCCATCTGTAGCTTCTATACTTCCATCCTTCATAACCCATAAAGCTTCTACTTTATCTTGGGATTCAACGAATTTCCTACTTTCCTCATAGGGTAATAGGAATGCTACAGTAGAATAGAAGTCAGCCTCTCCTGAGTTAAGAGTCACTATAGTAACTGCCCTAAAATAATCTCCAGGCATAAGGGTCTTAGGGTCAATAAGGTGGTGGATTTTTTTATCTCCAACCATGTAGAATCGCTGATAATCTCCGCTACTTACAACTGAGCCATTATTTATAAATACAGTTTCTAATATATTGGATTCCGACCCATCTATAAAGCTATTTGGATTCTGTATACCTATACCCCATCTCTGCCTAATATTATCAAGGGGTTTGCCTATGGTTCTAATATTTCCACCGGCGCTTATAATAGCAGAGCTAAAACCTTGGCCTTCAATTTCCTTTGCTACTATTTCTGTAGCATAACCCTTAGCTACCGCACCTACATCAAGGCTCATTTCAGAATCTTCAAGAAAGATTGTGCTATTTTCTTCATCGACAATTACCTTATTAATATCTGTATGCTCATTTGCTTCAATTAAGTCCTCCATAGGAGGTATAGCTGCTTTTTCTGGATCAGCCTCCGCCATGTCCCTATATTCCGACCAAATCTTAAGTACTGGTCCCAAGGCTATATTCGTCTCCCTTGCCTTGTTTTCATAAAGGTCCTTGGAGAACAATATCAAATCTATTATCTCCTTATCTACCTTAACAGGACCTAGGCCGGCATTGTCATTTATAGTTTTTATATTATTAATACCTTCATAGTTATTATATTTATCATAGAGCTTATGAAGTACTAGCATCCTATTATGAATCTGAGCTACATATTTATCGAATTCTTCTTCAGTCTTTGTATAACCCACTACCTGAGTGACAGTATCAAAGGTATCGAAGAAGCTGGTGCTATATTTTGTATATTCAGGCTTTTTAGTACATCCTGAAAAGGATATCATAATGGTTAGCGCCATGATTATGGTAAGTATTTTTTTCATTTAATCACCCTAGATTATAATAACAAAAAAGCTCCCTCTTTAAAAGAGGGAGCCCTAATCTAATTTTCTTATCTAGCCATTTCTGAAGCTTCTTTAACTACTGCTAAATAACCTTCAACAGTAATTGTAACTGAAGATGTTAACTCCGGTACATCTGGTACGTTTTGGTGAGTTGGATTAGCTTCTTTAACCTTTAAGCCTGTGATTTCATCTATAGTCTTTCCTGCCATCCAATCTTGAAACGCTGTCATTTGCTCATACCATTCCTTCTTTATAGGGGATGCATCCTTCATACCATATTCTTCTTTTAATTCATGTTTGGTCTTTCTCTCAGCTGCCTTATCATCTGTCACTTTACCTTCTGCATCATAGTTTACTCTTACTTGAGCATTATCGATTAAAGTAACAACAACTTTACCATCTTTATCAAATGCAGTTGCAGACATGTATGTGTCAGATTGAGCCCTTGGTAATACTTCCTTACCATTAGCATCTACCCCCTTATCTTTTCCACTGATGTGTGTTTCAACACCTAGACCTACTGTCTCTGCACCCGGAGCATCTACTGCATTGTTCCAAGCCTCTTCTACTGCTGCTATATAGCTTTCAACAGTTATTGTAACTGATGATGTTAATTCAGGAACATCAGGAACATTTTGATGACTTGGATTTACTTCTTTAACCTTTAATCCAGTAATTTCGTCAATTGTCTTACCAATCATCCACTCTTCAAAAGCAGCCGCTTGCTCATACCATTCTTTACCAATGGCGGAAGCACCCTTCATACCATATTCCTCTTTTAAGTCCTTCTTAGACTTTACTTCTGCTTGTGTATCTGATGTAATCTTTAAATTTGAATCAAATGCTACCTTAGGTTGAACTACGTCTAATGTAACACTAGCAACCTTACCATCAGCATCAAATCCAACTGCTGCAATAGTAACATCCATTTGCGCCTGTGCCATTACAACATTGCCATTTGCATCTGTGCCAGCATCCTTTGATTTAGCTATGGAAATAATTTGTCCTAAGCCTACTTTAGCAATACTTTCTTCTGCATCAGGGGTTTCTGTAGGGTTTTCAACCTGAGTTTCTGCTGGTGCTTCTGCCGGAGCTTCAGGTTGTGAACATCCTACTAATGCTGTAGCTATTAATGCTAATACCAACATAATAGTGAAAAATTTCTTCATTTTTAACCCTCCATTATAAAAGTATAGTCTAACATATTACCATTATATCATATTGTTTAATTTTAGACAATAGAACGAATGAATTTTCAAGCATTCAAATCGCCGAGCCCCTTGATTTATGAGCACTTTATGCCATTTTCATTTTTTCAATTGCTTTTCAGCAAAATAATGATTTGTTCGATAACGTTTTCTTTGAGAGTTTTTTCCCAATCGCCTCGTTATAACTTATCTCTCCTATCCATTGCACTTTTAGCTTTAATTATAGAATTTATTATAACAGCAAGAATAGGTCCGAGTATTAGACCTAGAGGTCCAAATACTAGAGAACCAGCAACCGTAGCTATAAAGGTATATAAGGGTCTTATACCTATCTGAGAACCCAGAACCTTAGGTTCAATAAACTGTTTGGCTATAGTAAGAACCACATAGAGTATTAAGACTCCTACTGCCATATCCTTGTTGCCTCCAAAATATGATATTAGTCCCCAAGGTATCATTACGATACCAGCACCAAGTAGGGGAACAATATCCAATAAGGCAATGAGAAAGGCCAGCAGATATGGAACAGGCGCCCCAATATATACAAATCCAATGCTTAATATACCAAATACTATGCCCAATATAATAACCCTAGACCTAAAATATCCCTTCAAGCCTCCTACTGTATCCTTTATTATTATACTTAGCAACTCTATTAAATTATTCATAAATAGTTTTACCCTCCAAATATTGCTTTTTTTACTATTTCTAAGGGCATATCTTCGCCGGTCCAAATTTTAAAGGCTATAGCGCCTTGCCAAATTACCATCATGAGTCCGTTCATGTATTTACAACCTGCTTCTCTTGCAATCCTTAAGAGTTTGGTTTCAGCAGGATCATATATTAAATCAGCTACAAATATATTCCTAGGAAGTTGGTCTGCAGAAGAAATAATCGACTGATCCATTGTTTCCTCCATTCCTAAGGATGTAGCATTTAGAAGAATGGCTGCATCTTTCATTTCCTCAACAAGTCTTCCTTCATCCAATACTAAAGCCCTTGCCTTACAACCCGAAATATTCCTGTTGATATTGTCTGTAATAAGGTCTGCAGACCTTAAGCTTCTATTGAAAACTAAAATTTCACCAGCTCCTTCCAAAGCCAATTGAGTTGCTACTGCCTTTGCAGCCCCGCCTGCACCAACTATTACGATTTTTTTGCTCTTGAAATCAACTTTATTTTCCTCTAATGATTTTACAAAACCTAGCCCATCAGTATTATATCCGACTATCTTATTGTTCTCATCTATCTTTATAGTATTAACGGAACCGATTATCTTTGCTTCCGGAGATACATCATCCAAATATTCCATAACCTTTGTTTTATGAGGCATGGTTATATTTCCACCTTTTGCATGGAGTATTCTTAAGGCATCAAGTCCCTCCTTTATATGACCATCTTCCACATCGAAAGCCATATATACATGATCCAAACTCAAGGCTTCAAAGGATATATTGTGCATAAGAGGTGATTTACTATGTTTAGTAGGATATCCTAGCAATCCTAATAATGTAGTAGTGCCTGTAATTCTATTTCCCATATTAATCTTCCCTTCATATAATTGTAGAAGCAAAAACTCCCTATAAGTGTATTATACCACCAATAGGGGAGCTTCAATTATTTATTCTAATAAACCTTCTTAAATTACAAGATTATCCATTTACTTTGCAAGTAGTTTTTTTATTTTTATTCAACAGTTACTGACTTAGCTAAATTCCTTGGTTTATCTACGTCATTTCCCTTTATTAATGCTGTATAATAAGCAATTAGCTGAGGTAATATAACGGATAAAAGGGGCATAAAAATATTAAAACTTTCGTCTAGATAGACAACCTTATCGCAAATGGTTCCAAGGTCAGTATTTCTTTCCCTCGTAATCCCTATTACATAAGCTCCTCTAGATTTGACGCTTTTAATGTTAGACACTGTCTTATCATAGAGGTTCTGTTGAGTTGCTATGGCTATAACAGGAGTATCCTCCTCAATCAATGCAATGGACCCGTGCTTTAACTCCCCGCCACCAAAGGCCTCTGCATGAATATATGAAATCTCCTTTAGTTTTAAAGCAGCCTCAAGAGAAGTATAATAATCCAATCCTCTTCCAATATAGAATAGGGATGATTTATCCTTAATCTTCTCAGCTATTTCCATAGCAATTAAATCGCCTGAGTATATGGTTTTCTTTACCTTCTCCGGTAATTCTTTAAGTTCATTTAATATCTCATGATACAAGTTTTCTTCAAGCTTACCCTTTAACCTGCCAAAATACAGACTTAAAATATAGAATGCTACTAACTGGGTAGTATATGCCTTAGTAGATGCTACTGCTATTTCAGGTCCAGCCCAAGTATAGAATATATCCTGGGATTCTCTTGCTACAGAGCTACCCACCACATTTGTAATAGATAATATCCTTGCACCCTTTGATTTTGCTTCCCTCAGGGCTGCAAGTGTATCAGCGGTTTCACCTGACTGACTTACTATGATTACCAGAGTCCCTTCATCTATGAAATTATCATTATATCTGAATTCGGATGCTATATCAGCTATGACTCCAACTCTTACGAATTGTTCAAGCATATATTTGCCTAAGAGCCCTGCATGGTATGCTGTTCCACAGGCTACAATATATATTTTATTAATCTTCTTAAGTTCTTCTGCTGTAATATTTATATTCTCTAAAAATATACTTCCATTATGGTCTATCCTTCTTAAAAGGGTATCCTTAATAGCCTGGGGTTGCTGATGGATTTCCTTTAGCATAAAATGGTCATAACCATCTCTAGAAGCAGCCTCTATATCCCATTCAATCTCTTTTATTTCTCTTTCAACTAGTCTGTTTTCATTATAAATAAGATATGAATCCCTACTCAACTTTGCTACATCATTATTTTCAAGATATACAACTTTTCTAGTTCTATTAAGAATAGCCGGTATATCCGATGCAACAAATAATTCCCCATGACCTATACCAAGTATTAAAGGACTCTCATATCTTACTGCTATTAGCTCATCTGGATGCAGGCTTGATATAATACCTAAGGAATATGCTCCTTTTAGCCTATCAATAGCTTTAGTAACAGCTTTTAAAAGATCCCCTTCATAATAAAAATCTATAAGATGTACAACAACTTCTGTATCTGTATCAGATTTAAAAGTATATCCTCTATCTATTAATTCCTTCTTAAGGATTAGATAGTTTTCAATTATACCATTATGGACTACCGCTATACTTTCTTCCCCATTCATATGAGGATGT
>CAZTEN010000082.1:7878-8160 GCA_964612495.1 uncultured Tissierella sp.
TTTTCATTGGAAGGCACTCCATGAGTTGCCCATCTAGTATGACCTATACCAAGGGTCCCACTAATAGGCTCTTCTTTTATGCTTTCCTTAAGATTAGATAGCTTTCCCTCATGTTTTGAATAATGTAGTCCTTTTTCATCAATAAGGGCAAGACCCGCAGAATCATATCCTCTGTATTCCAGCTTTTCTAATCCTTCCAAAATTATTTCCGTTCCATCTTTTTGTCCAATGTAACCGACTATACCACACATAAAAAAACCCTCCTTAATTTTTATTAAAGAG
>CAZTEN010000083.1:0-8135 GCA_964612495.1 uncultured Tissierella sp.
GCTTTCTTTCATTAGCTATTTCCATAGCCTTTCTAGTTGGAACAACCCCTAGCTGACTTCCATCAACATCGATTAGTCTAACTTCCTTGTCTCTTATCTCTTCATTAATCTGAAGCTCTTTAATAATACAGCACCTCCTAATTTAAATTGCATAAAAAAAACGAGCATAGAATGCCCGCTTGATTACATAACAAGATACAGCCCTCCAGGACTATTATCATAACCTTATGAGCCAAAGCTATAAGGTGAGAAGCGGAACCTTCTACTTAAACTAGATATTCAGTTCTAATACATTATATGCTAAGCAATATGCTTTGTCAAACATATTTTTTTATTTTATTTTGACAGCTCATATAGAGCCTTAGCATAGATTTTAGTAATCTTCATAAGGTGATTTATTGCAATATTCTCATCCTTTTGATGGGCAACATCCTTTTGCCCTGGAAACATAGGACCAAAGGCAACAGCGTTTTTCATTGCTCTTGCATAAGTTCCTCCTCCAATGGTTATAGGTCTAGACTCCTTATCACCGCTCATTTCTCTGTATACATTCATTAATTTTTCTACTAAAAAATCATCTGCAGGAGTAAAAATAGGTTTAGAGTCTTTACTTCCTTCTACAAGTTCAATTGTAGTATCCTTAAGATTCTCTCTTATAGAATCGTAAACCTCTTTTGAACTTACTTTTATTGGATATCTGATATTGATAGTTAAAATTATCTTTCCATCTTCTATCCTTATCATTCCCGGATTAAAATTTAACTTTCCTGATACATCATCTTCCAGACCACAGCCTATTTTTTCTCCATTATGTTTAAATCCTATTCTTTCGTTATATAGATTAATATACCTACATGTAGAGCATTCACCATCGAAAAGATGGCCTAAAAACCCCATAAGATAGGATATGGCATTCTCACCCTTTTCAGGAGTAGATCCATGAGCAGAAATTCCCTTAGCCATGATTTTTACCATATTACCCTCTAGGGATAAGCTAATAGGATGATTCTTATACTTATTATACTCATTCAAAGACAATTCTACATTTTCAGGTTCCTTAGCTTCAATTAATGCTTCTGCATAATCAGGAACCATATTAGGTGCATTACCACCTTTTAAATCTCTTAAATATATATCACAAGCTTGTGGTTTGTTCATCTTATATACTAAGTCGAATATTATTATTCCCTTTTCTCCATTTATTACCGGAAAATTAGCATCAGGAGTAAAGCCCATATCAGGTGCTTTTTCATTTTTGAAATAGTGGTCCATACACTTCCATCCTGTTTCCTCATTGGCACCTATAATCAACCTTATTTTTTTATTTAAGTTCACACCCGACTCTTTAAGCGCTTTCATGGCATAAAGTGTAGCAATAGCAGGTCCCTTATCATCAGTAGTACCTCTACCAAATATCTTTCCATCATGAATTTCTGCTCCATAAGGGGGATAGGTCCAACCATCTCCTTCAGGCACAACATCTACGTGTGCAAGTACACCAACAATTTCCTCACCTTGCCCAAATTCTATATGACCTGCATAACCATCTAAATTCTTAACCTCAAAACCCATTTCATTCCCTAATTCCAGAATGTGTTCTAAAGCCTTATATGGTCCTTGACCAAAAGGCATACCAGGTAAAGGGCTTTCCTCTACTGATTTAATACGGATAGTTTCTTGTGTAGATTTAATAATTTCATTTTCATAAGTATCAATTATTTTTAAAAAATCCATAATATTCTCCTTTCTCTAACCTTTATACAATTATACCAAACTTATTTTTTATTTCAGCTGAATATTTTGATTATATAAAAATTTCATTTGGTTACACTATGAGTATTGAAAGGTGGGGATAAATTGCAGAAGAAAAAAATAGTATTTCTGTTCTTCCTAATCGGTGTTATTTCTTCAGCTTTACTGATTCTAAGCATCTTTATTCCGTCAATGAATATGGATGTGAGCTTTGGTGATAAATTGTTAGTTATTGCCCTAACAATTATCCTATTCTATTACTACCGTAGCCTAGATAAAGGCCCTCAGCTTATGCCCTCGATTTTAAGCATTGAAAGCCATAATCAAAAGGATAGAGATAAGCCGGACATATCATTTAAGGATGTAGCAGGCTTAGAGGAGATAAAAGAAGAGTTGCAGGAAACCATCGATTTCATAAATAACTCCTTTAAGTACAAGAAGATGGGAGCAAAAATACCAAAGGGTATATTATTTCATGGACCTCCAGGTACAGGAAAAACCCTTCTAGCTAAGGCAGTTGCAGGTGAGACCAACTCAACTTTCCTATATGCAAGTGGCTCTGAGTTTGTAGAGAAATATGTAGGCGTTGGTGCCAAAAGAGTAAGGACTCTATTTGAAAGAGCAAAAAAAGAGGCTCCTAGTATCATTTTTATAGATGAAATCGATGCTATAGGTACAAAGAGGAACTCTGAATCCAATAATGAAAAGGACCAAACATTAAATCAACTCCTTGTAGAACTGGACGGTTTCAATACAAATGAAACTGTAATAGTTATTGGAGCTACCAATCGTATGGATTTACTAGATGAAGCACTTCTAAGACCCGGAAGATTTGACAGACACATATACGTAGGTAATCCGAATATTAAAGCAAGAGAAAAGATATTAGAGGTCCACACCAACAACAAACCTTTGGATAAATCCATAAACATTAAGGAAATAGCACAAAAAACCACGGGACTATCAGGAGCAGAGTTGGCTAATATAGCAAACGAAGCTGCAATAATTGCAGTAAGAAATAAAAAAAACATAATTACAAGCATTGAGTTTGACGCTGCCATCGAAAGGATTTTGGCAGGTTTAGAGGTAAAAAGCCCATCCGTCCTTCTAAAAGAGAAAAACATTGTAGCAATACATGAAGCCGGTCATGCTCTGGTTTCTAAGGTGGTAAATACGGATTTAATTCAGAAAATATCCATAGTTCCTAGAGGTCAAGCCCTAGGATATGTACTGAAATTTCCAGATGAGGAAAGATACCTATTTACTGAAAGCGAACTACTTCACAGAATTACTTGTCTTCTAGCCGGAAGAGCAGCAGAGGAATTTAAATTTAAGGAAATAACAACAGGTGCAAAGGACGATCTTAACAAAGCCACTGATATAGCGAGGGAAATGGTATGCAGCTACGGAATGTCTTCGCTTGGAACCTTAGCCCTTGATGATATATATATCAGATATAACTATGATTCCATAAGGATGGAAATCAAAAAAATAACTGATAAGGCATATAGCGAAGCCCTTTCCATAATCGAAGAAAATTCTGAGATTCTCTATGAAATTGCTTCTACACTTCTGGAAAAAGAAACTATAGATAAAAACGAGCTGGATGATATATATAAGAAGTATTTAAAGGAAAGTACTCTAGCAACTTAATTATCTTTAACACAAATCTATTTGCAAAATAAAGAAGAGAGCTATGCTCTCTTCTTTATTTTGCTTTATTCTCGTTTTCACTTATAAGCTTTTCTATAAAGGAGTCTACACCCATTTGACCTAGATCCCCTTCATCTCTCTTTCTTACCGAAACCAATCTATCTTCAACTTCCTTTTCCCCAACTACTAGTGAATAAGGGATTTTTGCAACTTGAGCTTCTCTGATTTTATAACCAATCTTCTCTGCTCTTGCATCTAGCTCAACTCTAATACCTTTATTTTTCATTTCCTTCATTAAATCAAGAGCATAGTCGTTGAATTTATCTGAAATAGGAAGAATCTTAACCTGTACAGGTGCTAACCAAACTGGGAATTTTCCTGCATAGTGCTCAATTAATATACCCATGAATCTCTCCATGCTTCCAAAGATAGTTCTGTGCAGCATTACCGGTCTCTTCTTTTCATTATCTTTGTCTATATAGCTGATATCAAACTTCTCAGGCATTTGGAAGTCAAGTTGTATAGTACCGCACTGCCATGTTCTACCTATGGCATCCTCAAGCTGGAAGTCAATCTTAGGTCCATAGAATGCTCCATCGCCTTCATTTAATCTGTATTGGATACCCATTTCATTTAATGCTTCCATTAGCCCATTTGTAGCCATTTCCCATTGCTCTTCGCTTCCCATTGAATTCTCCGGTCTAGTAGAAAGGTCTATATTGTATTTAAATCCGAATACATTGTAAATCTTATCCGCAAGTTCTATGATTCCAATCAACTCTTCCTTTATTTGTGACGGTAATACAAATAGGTGGGCATCATCTTGAGTAAAGGACCTTACTCTCATTAGGCCATGAAGGGCTCCTGATAACTCATGTCTGTGTACTAATCCAAGCTCTCCCCATCTTAGAGGGAAGTCTCTGTAGCTATAGAGCTTGGTTTTATATACTAGAATAGAGCCTGGACAATTCATGGGCTTTATTGCATAGTCCTCTTCATCTATACTTGTAAAATACATATTCTCCTTATAATGATCCCAGTGTCCTGACTGATGCCACAAAGCTTCATTTAATATAAGGGGTGTCTTTATCTCATCATATCCAGCTTTATTATGCTCATCTCTCCAGAAGCCTTCAAGAATATTTCTTAATACCATTCCCTTTGGATGGAAGAATGGAAAACCCGGTCCTTCTTCTTGGATACTGAATAGCTCTAACTCTTTACCAAGTTTTCTGTGGTCTCTCTTCTTTGCCTCTTCTAATCTATTTATATATTCTTCAAGGTCCTTCTTCTTTTCATAAGTTGTTCCATAGATTCTTTGAAGCATCTTATTTTTTTCATCTCCACGCCAGTAAGCCCCAGCTATACTTAGAAGCTTAATCGCCTTAACCTTCTTTAAATCATATAAATGTGGTCCTCTACAAAGGTCAGTAAATTCTCCTAATTTATAAAAGGATATTACCTCTCCCTGAGGTAAGTTTTCAATTAAATCTACCTTATATACCTCATCCAATTCCTTAAAGTGCTCTAAAGCTACGTCTCTATCCATTTCTAATCTTTCAAGAACATGGTTTTCTTTTACTATCTTTTCCATTTCCTTTTCAATGTTTTCAAGGTCTTCAGGCGTAAATCTATGCTCTGTGTCAAAATCGTAGTAGAATCCATTATCAATAGAAGGTCCTATTGCAAACTTTACATTCGGGAACAATCTCTGTACTGCTAATGCCATTATATGAGCAGATGTATGCCAAAATATTTGCTTGCCTTCTGGATCCTCAAATTTTACTACTTTAAAAGTTGAATCCTGGTTTATAGATTCTTGCATTCCTCTGGTCTCATTATTTACTACTGCTCCTAATGCTACTCTGGCTAACCCTTCTGATATATCTTTTGTAACATCATATACCTTTATACCCTTTTCATATTCCCTAATAGAACCATCAGGTAATGTAATCTTTATCATTTAAAACCCTCCTTAATAAGCAGTCTCACTACTCAAATCTATTGCTCGCTATGCTCGGATAGATTTGGTGTTCGTTGCATTTGACCTACCATCGATTTGTAAAAAACCAATACAAATCGGGTTAGTCATAAAAAGACCATTCACCCCTACAAAACGTAGGGACGAATGGTCGTGGTTCCACCCTAATTACTTCTCATTTTATATAACGCTTACACGGTAATCCTTTCGGATACGGCTCAGGGGTGGTCTTCAGTTAATTACATATAAGGAAACTTACACCCTAGATTTCCTCTCTCTTAATATGTTACCAACCTACTTTTCCCATCATAGCCACAAATATTTATTTAATTTAATTTTACATTTCAACTATATCTTTGTCAATACCTTTAGTATTTATCCAATTTAAGCTTACCTTAAACATTTTATTACTTCATCAAAGGTAAGATTTTTTTGCTCTCCCGATTTCATGTCTCTAAATGAATATTTCCTTTGTTCAGCCTCTTCTTGACCTATTAAAATTACATATGGGATATTCAACTTATCAGCATAGTTGAATTTTTTTCCTAGTTTACCTCCTTCGAAATAAACTTGTGTGAAAATGCCAGCATCCCTAAGGTTTCTTGATGCTTCTATTGCATAATCCATGTAACCTTCCATAGGAATTATCATCACTTCAGTAAGTGAATAATCAGAACTCTTGATTATTTCGGCTTCTGTAAGCTGATAGAATAACCTAGTTAATCCAATAGATATCCCTACTCCTGGAAGCTTCTGACTTGTATAATAAGTGGCTAAATCGTCATATCTTCCGCCGGAACACACACTGCCTATACTTGGGTAGTCATTTAATTTTGTCTCATATACAGTCCCTGTATAGTAGTCTAAGCCTCTAGCTATGGTTAAATCCAAGGCAAAGTTTTCCTCCGGTACTCCAAATATTCTAATATAGTGTACCACCTTCTCTAACTCATCAAGGCCTTCTAAAAATTTTTCGTTTTTAATATTAAAGGCTTTTAGCTTTTCAATAGTTTCATCATTTGTACCTCTTATAGATATAAAATCAAGAATCTTATCGATATTTTCATCTGAAATTCCAAATTCCTTTATTTCAGCCTTCACCTTATCTATGCCTATCTTTTCTAATTTATCAACACTCCTAAGTACATTTGTAGAATCATCTATACCTAAGCTAGCAAAAAAGCCTGACAATACTTTTCTGTTGTTGATTCTAATAGTAAAGGAATCAAATCCTAAATCCTTAAATGTAGAATAGATAACGCTTGGTATTTCTGCATCGTTGATTATGTCTAAATTACCATTTCCAATTATGTCGATATCAGCTTGATAAAATTCTCTAAATCTTCCCTTTTGATTCCTTTCTCCTCTATATACTTTACCTATATGATATCGCCTGTAAGGAAAGCTTAACTCAGAATAGTGTTGAGCCACATATCTAGCTAGTGGAACTGTTAAGTCAAATCTGAGGGACATATCAGCATCTCCCTTAACCACCTTATAAATTTGCTTTTCAGTTTCTCCCCCACCCTTTGCTAATAGTACTTCTGATTTTTCTATCAATGGTGTATCAATAGGCAAAAATCCAAATTTTTCATAGTTCTTTCTTATAGTATCCATCATCTTATTAAATAAAATCTGATTGGAAGGTGTAAGTTCCATAAAACCAGGCAATATAGATGGTTTAACAATGTTTATACTCATGTCAATACCTCCTGTGTATTTCTCTTAAACAATATAATACCACGATTTGTAATCCAAAACCACTACAAATCGGGTTAGGTCATAAAAAAATAAGAGTTGAAAAATTCAACTCTTATTCATCAGCTTTTATAATATTAACATCACACATTTCACAGCTATAACAGAATGTTAATCTATCGGCAAAAATCTTCTTTAGAATCTGCATTAACTCTTTTTCCCTATCATTCTTAAGATGAACTATAACCCTATCCGGTGCTAGGACTATAAGGGTGGAAACCAGAATATCAGATTTACTAACTTCTCCTGTATCATATTCCTTAGCAAGGGATTTGATGGATTCACTTTCTAAAAGTCTTTTCCTTTCATCTAATAGAATAAATTCATCTTTATTAATAATCACATTTATGGTGTCAACCTTGGGAAGCTGTGTTTCCAGATAATACTGAAGCATATCAATAAAATCTTCGTATTCATTTTCCCTCTGAATATCGCTTAAAACCTTATCTATAATCTTATCTAAGAGTTTATCAAATGACCTTGATCTGAATCTTAAATATCCATCTAAAATGAGAGTATTATTTTCAAGGAGATAATCCAATATTTCTTCATTTATTTCTTTTTTTTCCTCAACAAAATTGAAATCGTCATGAAGAATTTGATTTATCTCTTGACTAAGATAATCCAGATCATCAGACGTATATTCTATAAGCATACTAATCACTCTATCTTCAATGATATCAGGCATATAAAGCTTGACTATTATATTTTGTACTAATTTTGCCAGATAACTTAAATGGTTTACCTCATCTAATCTATGCTTATCTATATTGAATATAAAAAATTCACAATTATTATAGGTCTCTTTTTTCACTTTTAGTTTGTTATTAAAGGGGTTTGAACGAATCATTTCATCTATTTTGTCTTTTGGCAGATTTGTACCAATTCTAATGGATTCCACATAATCACTCCCTTACCTTATAGTATGTTCTCTTGATAAATTGGTATACAATATAATTTAGCAATTGTTTAAGGTAATTATTGTCCCTAA
>CAZTEN010000084.1:0-8090 GCA_964612495.1 uncultured Tissierella sp.
CATCATTTATGCTTTTTAAAAGGTCTGTATCGTCTTTTCTTAAACCAATACCAAACTCTTCAGGCCCAAGGTTTTCTTCTAACACCTTGAATTGTTCAGAGCCTTTATTCTTCATATAGTATCTTGCAAGTACCTCATCTGCTATAATTGCATCTGCTCTTCTTGATTCAAGGTCATTGAATACTTCATTGAAAGTAGCATATTCAATTAATTCTCCATTCATTAGGGATTCTACAAATCCTTCTTGAGCTCTTGCTGCATCAAGTGAACTTGACTCGGCTTGAGTAGCTACTACTTTACCCTTTAAATCAGCTATTGTTTCAATTGGTGAATCGGCCAAAGTAATTATAATTTGTGCATTAGCTAAGTAAGGTTCTGTGTAATTTACCTTTTCTTTTCTTTCCTCTGTAATTGTATATCCATTCCAAATAAGATCTATGTTTCCTGCATTTAATTCAGTTTCCTTCATTGACCAATCTATAGGTTGAAATTCAATATTTGCACCTATTCTTTTTGCTACTTCAGTTGCTAGGTCAATATCAAATCCAACTAGGTCACCCTTTTCATCTCTAAAGCCCATAGGAGCAAATGTGTCATCTAGTCCCATTATTAGAGTTTGTTTTTCTCCTGTTGTTGGTTCTTCAGCCCCATCAGTTGGTTCTTCCTTAGGAGCACATCCTGTTATTAATGTTGCCATTAAGGTTAATAGCACTACTAATTTAAGTAATTTTTTCATTTTTATCTCCCCTTTTCATTTACTTCTTTATTTTATTGTCTATGACTATTTGGCCAGAATATTCATAAACTAAAAACTCCCATCATCTAGCTTTCACTAGAGGACGAGAGTTATAATCACGTGGTTCCACCTCTATTTATTTCACTATAACAGGTGCACACAAACAATGCACTCTCTATAAAACATGATATTCACTATTTTTCTTCATCACTTTATCAAACTAAACCACTCTATTACTATACCATGAATTATTGATTTTGTAAAGAGGCAAAGCTTGAATTTTAATCTAATACCAATGTTGGTGGTGCATAAACTCTTGCTGAAAGTTCTTGATTTAGAAGATATAAGCCTTTTGAGTCGTTACCAAAGTTCTTGTACTTTTGGATTAAATCTTCAACGTTCTTCTCTTCTTCACCTTGCTCCTTTATAAACCAATCTAAAAATTGCATAGTTCTGTAATCCTTGGATTGGAATGCAAAGTCATATATATCATGGATTGAGGCAGTTATAAATCTCTCATGCTTTAAGGCCTCATTAAGCGGTATATCGTAGCTGTTATACTCCATCTCAGGAGACGCAATTTCAGATAACTTAACTGACAATCCATTGTTCTGCATATATTGGATAAACAACATTGCATGGTCCATTTCTTCCTGTGCTTGAATCTTAAACCAATTTCCAAAACCATCTAAACCGTTATTGATATAATAATTGGAAATATCTAAATACAGATAAGCCGAAAACATCTCTTTATTTATTTGTTCATTTAATAATTTGTATATATTCTCTTTTATCATAATGTAACCTCCTCTGTGCAACAATGATGTTGCATTCCTTTGTACTTTGTTATTTTTACCCTAATTGACAATATTAAAACAACATCTGAATTGATATATTTATTTTTTTACTATTGTATATTGCTTCTTTTGATTTGTTTTACTTATTGAAATTTCCTTGTTATAATGTAAGAAAAACAAACAGGGGTTAATCAATAATGCTATTTTCAAAAAAAACTGTTATTAAATCTTATAATTCAAGTGCTTTCCATGAAGGGATGAGAGATGGTTTTCCAATAGGTCTAGGATATTTTGCTGTTGCTTTTTCCCTAGGAATTGCAGCAAAAAACGCGGGTCTTACCCCCTTTCAGGGGTTTTTAACTAGTATCCTTATTAACGCATCAGCTGGCCAATATGCAGGTTTTCTGCTTATGGCTGCAAATGCATCATATGTTGAAATGGTAATCGTCACATTAATTACAAATGCAAGATACTTCCTAATGAGCTCAGCCTTGAGCCAGCATATAAAATCAGAAATGCCTCTATATCATCGATTTCTACTGGGACATGAAATTACTGATGAGATTTTCGGCATAACCATTGCAAGACCAGGCGTTTTAAATCCATATTATACCTATGGGGCATTTTTTGTTGCTTCACCATGTTGGGCAACAGGAACTGCCCTAGGTATTATTGCCGGTAATATTCTTCCTTTACGAATTGTAAGCGCTCTTAGTGTTGCCCTATATGGAATGTTTCTTGCAGTAATAATTCCACCGGTACACAATAATAAAGTTATAGGTGGTCTAATTTTAATTAGTTTTACAGCAAGCTTTGCATCTTCTTGGCTTCCTGTGATTTCAACACTTTCTTCAGGCACACTTACAATAATTTTAACAATAGCAATATCTACAATAGTATCTATTTTATTTCCAATAGAACAAAGAAAGGAGACGGAAAATGAATCATAATACTTACATTTATATAGGAATCATGGCTGGAGTTACATATGCTATCCGAGTCTTACCTTTGGTATTATTTCGAAAGCAAATCAAAAATCATTTTATTCAATCATTCCTTTACTATGTGCCCTATGTTACCTTATCAGTTATGACCTTTCCTGCGATCCTGCAAGCAACTCAAAGCCCCATATCTGGAACCTTGGCTTTAATAATCGGTATAATTGCTGCATGGTTTGGTGCCAGTCTTTTTAAGGTCTCACTTTCTTGTTGTGTAATCGTATTTATCAGCGAATTGTTATTAATCTAAAAATCTAATGCGGGGTTGTTTATATGAAAAAGTTAACCGTTATTTTAGTAATAATTCTTTTACTTGTCTTGTTTTTCCTAAATATTGAAGAAATAAAAAACCTATTTACAGGGAAAGAGGTAAAAGCAACTATTAATGATTATTTTCCTATACAAAAAGACATAAAGTATATTTATAAATTGGTTAATCAAGACCTCTATTATGAAGTAAGTTCGGATTATATAGATAAAGATATGATGCAGGTTAGGATCAAGGAAAATAATGGAATTAGGGTTATTGTAATTTCAATAAAGGGTGGTAAAGCTACAAATCTAATAAATACTGATGAAGAGTTTTTCAGAGAAAATATGCTAAACTTATTTGATTCAAATGAGGAAAATTTTGGAGAAATTCTTCTTATGGAACCACTGGAAGTAGGAACAGAATGGAATCTTTCTGATAACTCCTTAAGAAAAATTACAGATACTGATAAAGAAGTTGAAACTTCAATTGGTCTTTATAAGGCAATAGAGGTAACAACGGAATCTGATAATGAAACAAGAGTTGATTATTATGCCAAGGGAGTAGGCCTTGTGAAATCAGTTATAACAAGAGATGAGGTCACTAAGACTATTATTATTGATGAAATACACCATAATTCTCCACTAATAGAAAGAGTCACTTTCTATTATCCAGATTTAAATGATATGAAAATAGCTAGAAAAACTGAAAATGTTGAATTTAGGACAAACGATAAGACAGAAACAGTTTTTACTGATGCTTATAAACAAATCCTATCTAAAGAATATAGGGTATTAACAAAGGAGGTTAAAATACAAAATATTAATTTACATGCTGATGGGATCCTCTATATTGACTTGAACAAGGCACTCAGTGATGATACTGAAATGATAGCATTATACGAAGGTATGGCTATACAAAGCATTGCTAATACCTTTGCTAGATTCTATCAAACCGATTTAATAAGATTTTCTATAAATAATGAAGACTATATTTCAGACAATATACAATTGCTTAACAGACCATTTGAGGCTAATTATGTCGATTGTCCTCTTTTTTATGATATTGTAATATATGGTGGCACTCCATCCGGTATAGCAGCTGCAATCTCCGCCTCCAGGATAGGAATGGATGTAGCTTTAATAGGACAAGAAACTCATATTGGCGGCATGGTCACCGGAGGATTGTCTAATACGGATGTTGGCAACTCGTCTGTATTAGGCGGGATTGCAATAGAATTTTTTAAGACCTTAGGAAAACACTATGGTAAGGAAATAATTTGGGATTTTGAACCACATGTGGCAGAAGCAACATTCCTTGAACTATTACAAAATGAAGATATTGACTTGTATTACGAAAAACGATTAGATGAATATAATAGAATTATTAAAGATGATAATAAAATAATTAGTATACAAATGGAAAGCGGAGAAGTATTCAGAGGACAAATTTTCATTGATAGTTCCTATGAAGGTGATCTAATGGCCATGGCAGATGTATCATATACTGTTGGCAGAGAGTCAAAATATGAATATAATGAAAGCTTTGCAGGCCATGTCCCACCTATTGCTAGAAATGGTTTTTATTATCCAATGAAAGCTTATGACGAAATTGGCACTTTATATTATGGCATTTCAAATGTATTCCCAGTTATTTATGGGCAAGGCGATAATAAAGTGCAAGCTTATAATTATAGGTTATGTGTCACAGACCAAATAGGAAATCAAATCCCATTTTATAAACCAAGTAATTATAATGCAGATGAATATAAACTATTAGCTGCATGGTTAAATGAGATCAAAAAAAAGGAAAACAGAGATTTAAAATTTTCTGATGTAGTATACCTAGGAAAATTGCCCAACAATAAATATGATGTAAATCATAATGGACCATTTTCTACAGATTTAATCGGAGGAAGTTGGGACTACCCTGAAGCTGACTATAAAAGGCGTGAGGAAATAAAAGACAAGCACAAAGAATATATACAAGGTCTATTATACTTTATATCTAATGACTTGAGTGTTCCTTCTGAGCTTAGAGCTGATGTCAATCGATGGGGTTATGCAGGGGATGAATTTGAGGACAATGATTATTGGCCATATCAGCTTTATATAAGAGAAGGCAGACGAATGATTGGAGATTTTGTTTTAACTGAATCGGATGTTCGCAAGAAGAATACAAAGAAGGATTCTATCGGTATGGGCTCTTATTCAATTGATTCTCATAACATCCAAAGATACGTAAACCAACAAGGGTATGTAGTCAACGAAGGTGAAATACAGCTTCTTGTAAGCCCCTATGAAATCCCTTATAGAGTTTTACTTCCAAAAGAGTCAGAGGCTGAAAATCTACTTGTAACTGTATGCATCTCGGCTAGTCATGTTGCCTATTCATCTGTAAGAATGGAACCACAGTATATGATTATGGGCGAAGCCGCAGGAATTGCAGCATCAATTGCCATAGAGGATAAAACCAATGTACAAAATATTGATTATGATAAATTAGAACAAGTACTAAAAGTATATGGTGCTGTTTTAGAATAAATAGAGGGGTCTGGCTTTAAGACCCCTCTCTAATACCTTACTTAAAGAGAGATGCAATCCAATCAATTAATACATTGAGAAATGATTTCAAGCCCTGTAAAAATCCTTGCCCTTCTTCAGAGGATAAATAATCTGAAGCTTTGCCTGCTATGTTTTGAATTTGATTGGATACTTGTTTCCAGTCGATATCTAGGCTTTTCATCTTATCAAATAATGTAATTAGTTGGTCTATTTGTTCATCTGTTAAGTTGATATTATAATTATTTACAATATTGATGATTATGTCTCTTACTTCATCAGTGGTTTTTGGATTCTTATCAGCAATTTCTTGTTTAATTCTGTTGATTAGCTCTTCAGCCTTTTCATTACCTATTATTTCTCCTATTTCAGCCGTACGAACCAGCTCTTCATTAGCAACCTTCTTTATATCTTCATCTATAACTTCTCCAGTAGATACTTCATAGGCCTTCATGATTCCAGTCAATGCTGCTGTTCCTGTTGCGTTTCTAGGTGCAGTGATTTTAATATCTGCATCCTCAACACCTGCCGTAATTAAGGCATTAATATAATTTTTATCTGTAATAAAGTTGATTTTATCGCTTGTATCTACTTTAAGACCACTGCCCTTTTCCGTATAAGTTATCATAACAGATGAAATGGCTTTATTACCTATTTTACCTGCCGGAATCACACCACCTAAATATTCATGTTCTTCTACATTAGTAGTAGTTATCAATTGTGGATTCTCCGGTGGATTAAACTCTGTCAATATTGCCTCTTTTTCACCTTCTGTTAGGTCATCACCTAATGAAATAATAACATCCCCAACTGCTGCATCTGCAAATGCAGTAATTGAACTTATTACTATAACTAACATTAAAAATATACTAATTAACTTTCTATTCATTATTTCCCTCCTAAAATTCTGCAGTTATAATATTCTATCACAGATGTGAATAAAAAAAAAGAATAACAAACAAGATTGTCAACCTCTTATTAATTATAAGTTGACAATGGCCTTTGAATAATATATATTTAAGTAGGCATTAACAAGAAAATATACTATCACAAATTAATTACATATGGAGGGGAAATTTATGGAAAACAGTAAATCTACAAACAAATCTAAAATTTATGAAATGGCAAGCGTCGGACTTATGGCAGCTGTAATATGTATACTTGGACCCTTGTCCATACCTATTGGTCTTGTGCCAATATCATTTACCAACCTTGCTATTTACATTACTCTATATTTATTAGGAATGAAAAAAGGTGCATTGAGCTTTATAATATATTTATTAGTCGGTTTTTCCGGCCTCCCCGTATTTTCCGCTTTCACCAGCGGTCCATCTAAACTTTTGGGACCTACCGGCGGTTATCTTATAGGTTTTATTTTTATGGCACTTATTGCTGGATTCTTTATAGATAGGTTTTTTAATAAATGGTATTTATGTATATTTGGAATGATCCTTGCTACATTTGTATGCTATATATTTGGGACTGCATGGTTAGCATACCAGGCAAATATGCCAGCTAGGGCTGCACTTGCTGCAGGTGTTATTCCTTTCATACCCGGAGATTTAGCTAAAATAGTAATCTCTGCATATATAGGTCCAAAAATCCGCAATCGTCTAATAAAAGCTAATTTATTTGAGGTATAGGGATATTAAATCCCTATACCTCTTTTACAAAAATTTTAACCAAATCTTCCTGTTAGATAATCGTTAGTTCGCTTATCCTTTGGCACAGAAAAAACCTCATGGGTAATGCCTTGTTCTATTAGATCTCCCATCAGCATAAATGCAACACGGTCAGCTATACGGCCAGCCTGCTGAATTGTATGTGGTGCAATTATAATAGTGAATTGCTCCTTAAGCTGTATTAAAGAATCCTCGATTTTAGCAGTTGATATAGGATCAAGAGCAGAACATGGTCTATCCAGTAAAATAACCTCCGGTTCAAGGGCCAAAACCCTGGCAATACACAAACGCTGCTGTTGTCCACCCGATAGCCTAGCTGCAGGAGTATGAAGCCTATCTTTAACATCATCCCATAGGGCAGACATACGCAGAGCCTTCTCTACTCCCTCTGCAACTTCTGCTTTGCTTTTCTTTCCGTTTAAATTGGAACCAAATGCCACATTATCAAAGATTGACATAGGTAAAGGAGTAGGTACATCAAAAACCATCCCTACCTTACGACGCAATTCTGTAATATTAACGTTCTTATTAAAGATGCTTTTTCCATCCAATAGTACCTCACCCTCCTGACGGGCTCCGAATGTCAAGTCACACAGACGGTTCAATGTTCGAAGGGTCGTGGTTATACCACTGTTAGATGGACCAATAATAGCGAAAATTTCATTTTTTGGTATCTCCAGATTAAGTTCTTTAATGACCTGTTTTTCTTTATAATAGAAATTTAAATCTTTTATAACTATTTTGGGTTGCTGTAACATATTTCACCTCTTAACGGCCTTTAGATACAAATCTATTGACCAGCATATTGAAACCAACATTTATCAGTAGAATAAGAATAATCAAAAGTGCTGCAGTACCATAAGCATTATCCATGGATATTCCCTCCCTGGCAAGTATATAAAAATGTACCGCCATGGTTCTAGTTGGAGAAAATAGTGATGTGGGCATACGCAAAGTTGAGCCGGCTGTTAACATAACAGCAGCCGTTTCTGCTACACATCTACCTATGCTCAAAATTACTCCATTAACTATACCTGGAAGAGCAGTTGGAAGTACAGTCTTTGTT
>CAZTEN010000085.1:0-5500 GCA_964612495.1 uncultured Tissierella sp.
GTGGAGGAAATTTTTGGAGAGGTAGATCAACTAAGGAAATGGATAGAGCTACATCTGACTATATGGGTATGCTTGGAACCGTAATGAATGCTCTGGCATTACAAGATGCATTAGAAAATATGGGAGTAATAACAAGGGTACAGACTGCAATCGAAATGAGACAAGTAGCAGAGCCCTATATAAGAAGAAGGGCTATGAGACACTTAGAAAAAGGAAGAGTAGTAATATTCGGGGCTGGTACTGGTAATCCATATTTCTCAACCGATACCACTGCAGCATTAAGAGCTGCTGAGATTGAAGCTGAAGTAATCCTTTTAGCTAAAAAAGGTGTAGACGGTGTATACGATTCAGATCCTAAGATAAATAAAGAAGCTAAAAAGTTTGACACATTGAAATATATTGATATACTTAATTTAGGACTAGGAATAATGGATTCAACAGCTACTTCATTATGTATGGATAATAGGATTCCATTAATAGTATTTGGAATCGATGAGCCAAATAATATTGTAGATGTTATTCTAGGCAAAAAAATAGGAACTCAAGTAAAGGAGGATTAATTATGTATCACGAACATCTCAAAGAAGCTGAGGACAAAATGGGTAAGACCATATCTGTCTATAAAGAAGAATTGCAAAGTATTAGAGCTGGAAGAGCTAACCCTCAATTATTAGACAAAATTACCGTAGATTATTATGGCCAGATTACACCTTTAAAACAGGTTGGAAGTATCTCCGCTCCTGAGCCAAGACTTCTCGTTATTCAGCCATGGGATGCAAAGTTAATTCCAATAATCGAGAAGGAAATACTTAAGTCAGACTTAGGATTAAATCCTTCAAATGATGGTAAGATAATTAGACTTGTTATTCCTCAATTAACTGAGGAAAGAAGGAAGGATTTAATAAAAGTTGTTAAGAAAAATGGTGAAAATGCTAAAGTTGCTATAAGAAATACTAGAAGAGATACAATAGATAAGATTAAGAAGATGGAAAAATCCAAGGAAATCTCCGAGGACGATTTGAAGAAATCTGAAGATGACCTACAAAAGATAGTAGACAGATTTATAGAACAAGTTGATGCTGTTACTAGAAAAAAAGAAGAGGATTTAATGGAAATCTAAAGTTGAATTCTAATGAAAATGACTAAACCCCTTTTTAAAAGGGGTTTTTCACAATGGAGGATATATGGATATAGAAAACAAAGAACTGATATCTAAGATAATTCCTGAGAAGCTTCCTAAGCATATAGCAATAATAATGGATGGTAATGGTAGGTGGGCAAAGAAGAGGAGATTACCAAGAAACTTTGGTCACCAAGAAGGTATGAAACGAGTAGTAGAAATAGTCGAATCAGCTTCTAAATTGGGAATAAAGTATCTATCACTTTATGCTTTTTCAACTGAAAACTGGAAAAGACCAAAAGATGAAATAGAAGGACTTATGAATATATTGGTATTATATATAAGGAATGAACTGGATAGGTTAACTAAAAACAATGTTAAACTTAAAATTCTAGGTGACATTTCGGTACTACCTAACCTTCCAAGAAAAGAAGTGGAAAGAGCAATCGACAGGACTAGTAATAACACTGGAATGATATTGAATATTGCCTTGAATTATGGTAGTAGAGATGAAATTATAAGAGGAATAAGATTGTATTTAAAAGATGTAGAAATGGGTAAGATTAGTGTTGAAGAGTTAAATACAAATGAATTTTCAAAATATTTATATACAGGAAATCAGCCCGATCCTGATTTAGTTATCAGACCTAGCGGTGAATTTAGGCTCAGTAATTTTTTGCTATATCAAATAGCTTATTCAGAATTTTGGTTTTCTGATATTCTTTGGCCTGATTTTAATGAAAAATATTTATATAAGGCAATCATTGATTATCAAAGTAGAAATAGAAGGTTTGGGGGAATATAGGTGAAGGATTTAGGAAAAAGAGTTTTTTCTGGAATCATAGGTATATTGCTATTAATATTAGTCGTTAATATGGGAGGATTTATTTTATCCGTATCACTGTTGGTATTGTCTTTAATAGGTATAGGAGAATTCTTCAAAGCAGTAAAAAACTTAAAACTTAATCCTTTTGATAACATAGGTTACCTTGGATGTATCATAATATTTCTTGCTGATGTATTTCCTAGTATTGAAAGGGATTTTGTCATAACCCTAATGCTTATAATTATGCTTTTAACACTTTTATTTGGACGAGAGAAAAGCACTGCAGATATTGGAATAACTTTACTTGGAATTATATATATACCTTTTATGCTATTTCATATAAGCTACCTTGAGGGCACTAAGTATATATGGCTTATCTTTCTAATAGCTTTTGGTACAGATACCTTTGCGTATTTTGCTGGGAATCTATTTGGAAAACATAAGTTAAGTCCTAAAATCAGCCCAAATAAGACAATAGAGGGCTCGATTGGAGGAATTATTGGTAGTTTAATTATCACTATCTTATATGGCTTATATGTAGATATAATACCTTTATGGAAGCTGGTGATTATGTCGGTTTTAACATCTATAATATCTCAGTTAGGGGATCTTGTGGCATCTAAAATCAAGCGAATGACAGGTATTAAAGATTATGGAAAACTTATACCTGGACATGGAGGCGTATTAGATAGATTTGATAGTATAATCTTAACAGCCCCAGTAATATATTATTTTGTAAGATATTTTCTTTAAGGTGGTGTTTAAATGCAAACTGCAGTTGCTGCAATATTTGTATTTTTATTAGTAGTCTTACTTCATGAACTTGGACATTTTACGGTTGCTAAGTTATCTGGGATTAAGGTCAATGAATTTTCCATAGGAATGGGTCCTAAGTTATTACAGACAATTAAGGGAGAAACCCAATATACCTTAAGGCTTCTTCCAATTGGCGGATTTGTAAAGATGGAGGGTGAGGATGAAAATTCTACAGATCCAAGAAGCTTCAACAAAGTCAGCCCTCTTAAAAAAATTGCAACGGTAGCTGCAGGAGCTATTATGAATTTTGTATTAGCTATAGTAGTATTATCAATTGTTGCATTTTACACAGGTATGCCTACTACGACCATTGATAAGGTAATACAAGATTCACCTGCAGAGATTAACGGAATATTAGAAGGAGATAGGGTTATTTCTATTAATGGTAAAGATGTTTTAAACTGGAAAAATCTTACTGATATAATTAGTAGTTCTGATGCGTCCAAAGATATGGAGGTTCTTCTCACTAGAAACGGGGAGGAGAGATTAATAATTGTACAGCCCGAAGAAGATAATGGGAGAACTATAATAGGTATTATACCTGCCTATGAAAAATCAGTTGCTTCAGCAATACGAGGTGGTATAGAAACCACAGGAATGTTTTTAAGTCTTATGTTTGATTTTCTAAAGAACATCTTTAGGGGAAGCGTATCCACAAATGACCTTTCAGGACCTGTAGGAGTAATTACTGAAATTGGAAGGGCTGCAGAATCAGGTTTTATAAACTTATTATATCTTCTTGGATTTATAAGTGTAAATTTAGGGTTCTTCAATCTATTGCCTATACCAGCTCTTGATGGAAGTAGAATAGTTTTTCTTTTAGTGGAGCTTATAAGGGGAAAACCAATGGACCCAGATAAGGAAGGCTTGATTCATACTATAGGATTTTTACTATTAATATCCCTTATGCTATTAGTTACCTATAAGGATTTACTAAGGATAAATTTGTTTTAAAGGTGATTGAATGAAAAGAAAGAAAACTAGAGTTATAAAAGTAGGTAGTGTATTAATTGGTGGAGACAATAAAATCAGTGTTCAATCTATGACTAATACCTTAACACAAGATGTTGTCAGTACAGTTCATCAGATAAAAAAACTAGAAGAAGCTGGCTGTGATATTATCAGATCAGCAGTATCTTCTATAGAAGATGCTATAGCTATTAAGGAGATAAAAAAACATATCTCAATTCCTATTATTGCAGATATACAATATGATTATAAATTAGCCCTTGAATCCATTAAATATGGAATAGACGGTCTTAGGATTAATCCTGGTAATATTGGAAATCTTAATAAGGTAAAAGAAGTAGTAAAGGCTTGTAAGGAAAAAAATTTGTCCATAAGGATTGGTGTCAATTCTGGTTCAGTTAAAAAGGAGTTTATGGAGAAGTATAATGGAGTAAATGCAAATTCCATGGTTTATAGTGCACTAGAGCAGACAAAGCTCTTAGAAGACATGGATTTTCATGATATCAAAATAAGCCTTAAGGCTAGTAATGTCCCCATAACTATAGAAGCTTATAGTATGATAAGTAGCCTATGTGATTATCCACTTCATCTAGGTGTGACAGAGGCAGGAACACCTTGGAGAGGAACTATTAAATCCTCGGTGGGTATAGGTGCGCTACTAGCTATGGGAATAGGTGATACTTTTAGAATCTCCCTTACAGGTGATCCAGTAGAAGAAGTAAGAGTTGGTAAGGAAATCCTAAAATCTTTGGGACTACTTGATGAAGGTCTTGAACTAATATCTTGCCCTACTTGTGGAAGAACTAATATAAATTTAATAAAGATTGCAGAAGATGCTGAAAGGCTGTTAGAGAATGTAGATAAACATATTAAAGTTGCTATTATGGGTTGTGCAGTAAATGGTCCTGGGGAAGCAAGAGAAGCAGATATAGGAATAGCAGGTGGAAATGGAGAAGGTCTTATTTTCAGAAAAGGAAAGATAATTAAAAAGGTAAAGGAAGAGAATTTGTTACAGGAACTTATAGAAGAAGTTAAAAAACTTTAACATTAAACAAAGACTTTGTCTTGTTTTATTTGTTGCATTATTCAACTATGAACCTACTAAATGTGTAGAATTAACAAGCAGGTTTTTTCTATAAATAAATGAGTTGGATATATAAATTAGGCAATAATATTACTGTTAAGGAAAAGAACCCTTAAACCACATAAATAAGCCTATATAGCATTTGATTTTTACCTTTAGCTGTGATATAATGTTTAAGACAATGATAAGGAATTTCTGGCAAAGAGTGGGTAAACCCACTCTTGATTTTTTTAGTATGAGAAAATTTAAACTTCGGAGGTGTGAAATGAGCAATAAAGATATAGTTAAAAAAGTAATAGCTCTATGTGAACCTATAGTTGAAAATTTTAATTTTGAGTTAGTAGATGTGGAGTTTATAAAGGAATATGGTAGCTTTTATTTAAGAATATATATTCATAAACCAGGAGGAATCAGCTTGGATGATTGTCAGCTTATGAGCGAAGCTTTAAGTGAAAAACTAGATCAAAGCGATCCAATAAGTATGGCTTATTACTTAGAAGTATCATCTCCTGGCTTAGATCGTCCATTAAAAACAGACAAGGACTTTAACAGAAATCTTGGGAAGGATGTAGAGTTAACCCTATATACTTCTTTTAATAGTAAAAAGCATTACCAAGGGGTATTAGATAGTTTTAATAATGAGTTTATTACTCTATTAGATGAAAACAACAACAAATTACAGATA
>CAZTEN010000085.1:5510-8048 GCA_964612495.1 uncultured Tissierella sp.
TAATTGATGAATGGAGATTTTATAGATGCCCTTCATGAGATTGAAAAGGAGAAGGGAATATCTAAGGAGATAATATTTGATGCTCTAGAGTCTGCACTTATTTCTAGTTATAAGAAAAACTTTGGATCAGCTCAAAATGTCCTTGTAGAAATGAACAGAGAAACAGGGGAAGTAAAAGTATATGCAACAAAAGATGTAGTAGAAAATGTGGAGAATCCGTATCTTGAAATTTCCCTTGAAGAAGCAAAGGAAAAAAATGAAAACTACCAATTGGAAGATGTAGTTAGAATTGAAATAACTCCAAAGGACTTTGGGAGAATAGCAGCTCAAACTGCGAAACAAGTTGTTATTCAAAGGATAAAAGATGCAGAAAGAGACGTAATCTTCGATGAGTTCATCAACAGGGAAAATGAAATTATAACCGGTCAGATACAAAGAATATCAAAGAATAACGTATATATTGATCTCGGCAAAACAGAAGGCATACTTCCTCCTGCGGAACAGATGGAAGGAGAAGAGTATAATCAAGGGGACCGATTGAAACTAATAATCTTAGAAGTCAAGAAGACCACAAAGGGACCTCAAATAATACTATCAAGAGCTAATACCAGTCTTGTAAAACGTCTATTTGAATTAGAGGTACCGGAGATTAATGAGGGTATAGTAGAAATATTCTCAATATCAAGAGAAGCAGGTTCTAGAACTAAGATAGGAGTATATTCAAAAGATCCAGAAGTAGATCCTTTAGGAGCATGTGTTGGTTTTAAGGGCAGTAGAGTAAAGGCCATAGTAGATGAGCTAAATGGTGAAAAAATCGATATCGTTATTTGGAGCAAGGATATAGAAGAGTTTATAGCAAATAGTTTAAGTCCGTCTAAGGTTGTAAAGGTTATTGTCAATGAAAAGGAAAAATCTGCTATAGTTGTAGTACCTGACTATCAATTGTCTTTAGCTATTGGTAAAGAAGGTCAAAATGCCAGACTTGCAGCTAAACTAACTAATTGGAAAATTGATATAAAATCAGAAAGCCAGTTTAATGAGTTTCAATAAGGGGTGATACTGTGAGAAAAAAGAAAATTCCTCTAAGAAAATGTATTGCATGTGGTGAAAGTAAGCCTAAGAAAGAATTAATTAGAATCGTTAAGAACAATGAAAATGAAGTTAGCGTTGACTTATCAGGCAAAGCTAATGGTCGAGGAGCCTATATATGTTCTACAATGGAGTGCTTTGAAGGAGCATATAAGAATAAGAAAATACAACGTGCATTAGAAACAGAAATTACTGAAGAGGTTTTTAATAAGTTAAAAGAGGTTATAGAAAAATAGTAATCACCTTAAACACTAGGAGGTGTAATTTATGACGAAAATTAGAGTTTATGAATTAGCAAAGGAATTAAAAATTAGTAGTAAGGAACTTATGGAGAAGATTGAGGACCTTAATATAGTAGTTGGAAGTCATATGAGTTCTATAGGGACTGAGGAAGCAGACCTCATAAAGGAACTACTTACAGAAGAGGAAAAAGAAATAGTAAAAGATGAATCAGTAAATGAAGAAGAGGTAGAAGTAGAGAAAGAGGAAGTTAAGAAAACTTCAAAAAGTAATAAAATCAATAATAATATTTTCAGCAATAATAAAAATAATAAAAATAAAAGTATAATAGAGGATAAGACAAAAAAAATAGATGAAGGGGATGGTTTTATTATAGATATAGATGGAGATATTCTTGTTCGTGATTTTGCTGATAAGTTGGGAATCAATTCTTCTCAAGTTATTTCAAAACTAATAGGTTTAGGAGTAATGGCCACTCAAAATCAAAGCATAGATCCAGAGGTTGCTACTATTGTGGCAGAAGAACTAGGTTTTAAAGTTAACATTCTGGCTCCAGAAGCTGAGGAAGATGAGTTTGATTTGGATTTTGAAGATGATCCAAAAGATTTACAGGCTAGACCACCTGTTGTTACTGTAATGGGTCACGTAGATCATGGTAAGACATCATTGCTTGATGCTATAAGACATACAAGTGTAACAAAAGGAGAAGCGGGTGGAATAACTCAGCATATAGGTGCTTCTACAGTAAATATTAATGGTAAAAAGATAGTATTCTTAGATACACCAGGTCACGAGGCGTTTACTGCCATGAGAGCTAGAGGTGCTCAGGTAACAGATATATCCATTCTTGTAGTTGCAGCTGATGATGGGGTTATGCCCCAGACCGTTGAGGCTATTGCTCACTCTAAAGCAGCAGGTGTACCAATAATAGTAGCTATAAATAAAATTGATAAACCTTCAGCAGATTTAAATAGAATTATGCAGGAATTGTCAGAAAATGGGCTAGTACCAGAAGACTGGGGTGGAGATACTATAACAGTACCTGTATCTGCAAAACAGAGAACTGGAATTGAAGATATACTTGAGATGATACTTCTTGTTGCAGAAATGCAAGAATTAAAAGCCAATCCTAATAGAGCCGCTGTAGGAACTATTATTGAGGCACAGCTTGATAAAGGTAAAGGCCCTGTAGCAACTATTCTTGTACAG
>CAZTEN010000086.1:0-3994 GCA_964612495.1 uncultured Tissierella sp.
AAGCTAAGGCAAATTATTTTCACTAAAGTGTAACATATGTATTGACACTCAAGAATGGAAGGGGAAGAATAAGGAAATAATGATTGACACAAATGATGTTTTTTGATAAACTACTATGGTGTGAAGCCGCACAATGTGGGTTTTAAAGCTTAGGCACCTAACATTGGCGAGACTAGGTAAGAGGAGGTGCGATTATGTACGCAGTAATCGAAACAGGTGGTAAACAATATAGAGTACAAGAAGGTGACGTAGTTTTCGTAGAAAAACTAAATGTCGCAGAAGGTGAAAGTGTTAATTTTGATAAAATCCTTATACTTTCAAACGATGCTGGCTTAAATGCTGGTAAACCATATGTTGATGGTGCTAAGGTTGAAGGAACTGTATTAGAACAAGGAAAAGCTAAAAAAATCATTGTTTTCAAATACAAGGCTAAGAAGAACGAGAGAAATAAAAAAGGTCATCGTCAACCATTCACTAAGGTTAAGATTGAAAAAATCTTAGGATAATAATGATTAAAGTAAATATCTATACAGGTAATGAAAATTTCATAAGTAGGTTTAAGATACATGGACATAGTAATTTTGCACCCTACGGTGAGGACATAATATGTGCAGCAGTTTCTATACTAGGCCATACAACCTTAAAGTCCCTAGTAGATGTTTGTGGACTAAAGGAAGATGAAATTTCATATAGGGTTGATGAGGAAACTGGATTTTTAGATGTAAGGATGTTAATTCCTGAATTTGATAAAAGAATAGTAGCTACACAGGTGGTATTTAAAACCTTTGTAGTCGGAATAAAATCATTGGTAGAAAGTTACCCTAAATATGTGACTCTTGAATATAGGGGAGGTGTAATGAATGCTTAAATTGAACTTACAACTATTTGCTTCTAAGAAAGGAGTAGGTAGTTCAAGAAATGGTAGAGATAGTGAATCTAAGAGATTAGGTACAAAAAGAGGAGACGGTCAATTCGTATTGGCTGGAAACATACTAGTTAGACAAAGAGGAACTAAGATATATCCAGGTACTAACGTAGGAAAAGGCGGAGATGACACCTTATTTGCAACAGTTGATGGGGTTGTTAAATTCGAAAGAAAAGGCAGAGATAAGAAACAAGTAAGTGTTTATCCTGTAGAAGAACTAGCATAAATTTAAATCATAAAGCTTACCGAATGGTAAGCTTTTTTTATGACCTAACTCAATTTACAGTGGGAGACTTGAGTATTAATTTCTAAAACTGTAGGATACTAATACTGTTGTAATTGACAAGATTTACTCAAAAGGTATAATAAAAATAGATGTAATTGAAAAATGAGGATGATAAAAATGTTTATAGATGTAGCGAATATATTCGTTAAAGCAGGCAAAGGCGGAGACGGAATAGTATCCTGGAGAAGAGAAAAATATGAACCTGCAGGTGGGCCATATGGTGGAGATGGTGGAAACGGTGGTTCCATCATATTAAGAGTAGATGAAGGCATTAGAACTTTAATGGACTTTAGATATAAGAGATCCTACCAAGGTGAAAATGGGGAAAATGGAAAATCTAAGAATCAATATGGTAAAAGTGGTAAGGATATAGTCTTAAAGGTTCCCGTAGGTACTTTAATAAAGGATGAAAATACTGGGAAAGTGATTGTAGACTTAAAGGAAAAAGACCAAACATTTGTCATAGCAAGAGGAGGCAAGGGAGGAAGAGGCAATGCAAAATTTGCAACATCTACTCGCCAAGCCCCGGGCTTTGCTGAGCCCGGAACCAGGGGTCAGGAAAGGCATATTATACTAGAGCTTAAGCTTTTAGCCGATGTTGGCTTAATAGGCTTTCCTAATGTAGGTAAATCAACAATCCTATCAATAGTATCAGCAGCTAAACCTAAGATTGCTAACTATCACTTTACAACCTTAAAGCCAAACCTTGGGGTAGTAAGAATAGCTGAGGAGAAGAGTTTTGTAATAGCTGATATCCCCGGACTTATCGAAGGAGCTTCAGAAGGAGCAGGTCTTGGCCACGACTTCTTAAGACATATCGAGAGAACTAGAGTCTTAGTCCATGTTCTTGATGCTTCAGGCAGCGAAGGCAGGGACCCCATAGAGGATTTTTATAAAATAAATGAAGAATTAGTTCAATACAATGAAAAACTTAAGGATAAGCCTCAAATTATAGCAGCAAACAAGTTGGATTTGCCGGGTGGAGAAGAAGGTCTTCAAGCTATAAAGGCAGAATTTGAGCCTAAGGGATATAAGGTGTTTTCTGTATCTGCTGCAACAGGAGAAGGTATTAAAGAACTTAAATATGCCATTTGGGAGCTTTTGGACGCAACAGAAATAGTATATGAGACCTATGATGAGGAATTCGACGAATCCGATTTAGAGCAAGAAGAGACAATTATAGTAAAATTTGAAGATGGAAGATATATAGTTGAAGGGTCCTTTGTAGAAAGGCTGTTGCTTTCAACCTATTTTGATGATGTAGATTCATTGAGATTCTTCCAAGAAACCCTTAAGAATAAGGGAATCATTGATGAGCTTAGAAAGCTTGGAATAGAAGAGGGAGAATCCGTATTTATTTGTGAAAATGAATTTGAATTCTTCGATTAAGAGCTTCATAGAGTTTAAAGGAGTGGAAAATTTGTTAACAGGAAAGCAAAGAAGTTATTTAAAGAGCCTTGCCCATAATATAGACCCTATATTTCAACTGGGGAAAAATGGTTTAACTGAGAATTTTATCAAGCAAGTTGATGGTGCTCTTGAAACTAGAGAAATTGTAAAGATAAATGTATTAAAAAATTGTGAACTGGATCCTACAGAAGTGGCAAATGAGCTTATGGATCAATTGGGTGCAGAATTCGTCCAGTCTATAGGAAGAAAGTTTGTTATATATAGGGAATCCCAAGAAAATAAAAAAATTGAATTGCCAAGGTAAAATTGGAACTTCAGAACCCTATGTTCTGAAGTTTACATTTAGGAGGAACTTATGAAGATTGGTTTAATGGGGGGGACCTTTAATCCCATCCATTTAGGACATTTATTAATAAGTGAGTATATTAGAATGGAGGCACATTTAGATAAGGTCTTGTTTATACCTTCAGGACATCCACCTCATAAATATGAAAGCGAAGTGGTTTCGGCTTTTCATAGATATAATATGGCTCTTCTTGCTACTGAGGATAATCCTTATTTTGAAGTTTCCACAATCGAAATTGATAGAGAGGGAAATACTTACACTATAGATACTATAGAGGAGTTAAAGAGAAAATATCAAGATGATGAATTCTATTTTATCATAGGGGGAGATACTATAAGCCAACTGACTAAATGGAAAAGTCCAGCTATTCTACTTCAGACTCTTTCCTTTATTGTAATTGGAAGAAGTGGCATAGATAAAGAGTGGATCTTAAAGAAGATCAAGGGCTATGAAGAAAAGTATAATGCCTCCATGCATTATATAGATGCTCCAATAATAGAGATTTCCTCAACTACTATTAGACATAATCTTAAGAATGGCAAATCCGTTAAGTATATGGTTAAGACCAAGGTGGAAGAATATATAATAATTCATAATCTTTACAAAGGAAGGATTAGATGAAATCAATTTTAGATATAAAGGAAAAACTAATCAGGACCATAGGCGAAAAAAGATTTTTACATTCCATAGGAGTCATGGAAACAGCTGTAGACTTGGCAAAGAAATATGGGGTTGATGAAGAGAAGGCTAGGATGGCAGGTCTATTACATGACTGTGCTAAGTATAGAGACCATTTGTATCTCTTGAAAAGGGTTAGTGACTTTGATATAATTCTAGATGATATGATGCTTCAGAATAAGGAATTGATCCATGGACCCTTGGGAGCAAAAGTAGCAGAAATAGAATTTGGTATAAAGGATAAGGAAATCCTAAGTAGTATATATTATCACACCATAGGTAAGGAGGACATGTCTTTACTGGAGAAGATAATATATATTGCAGATTTCATCGAGCCAGGGAGAACATT
>CAZTEN010000086.1:4004-7900 GCA_964612495.1 uncultured Tissierella sp.
ACATTCCAGGGGGTTGATTTCCACAGGGAATATGCATTTAAGGATCTTGATGGTGCATTGAGGCTTAGTATGGATAATACAATAAAGCATTTGGTAGATAAGGGTAGGCTTATACATTTAAATACAATCAAGGCAAGAAATTATTTGATATCTATAGAAAAGAGTGAATTAGATGCTTAGAAAATTTTTTAGAGTTTTTTTTATTTTTTTTATCATCTTTAGTTTGGTATTTTTTGGTGCAAATCTTTATTCCCAAAAAGTAAAAGGTGATTTGGATGAAGCACAAATTGTGGCTAAAGGTACTGAATCCGATTCCATCAACTTTTTACTTATGGGAGTAGATAGTAAGGACGTTGAAGATAGTATAGGCACAAGAACGGATACCCTTATGGTTTTTAATGTGGACAAGTCTTCAGGAGAAATATCCATATTATCTATACCAAGGGATACGAGGGCGAAAATAGAAGGTAGAAAATATAAAGAAAAGATAAATCATGCCCATGCTTATGGTGGTCCTGAACTTACATTAGAGACTGTATCCACCCTTCTAAACCTGGATTTGGAATATTATGTAATAGCTGATTATAATTTTGCAAGAAGGTTTGTAGATTTAATTGGCGGTGTAGAAATAGATGTACCTATGGATATGTATTATGAAGACCCAACAGCAGAACCACCATTACTAATCGATTTAAAAGCAGGTAATCAGATTTTAGATGGAGATGAGTCCCTGCAATATCTAAGATTTAGAAAGGGCTATAAAAATGCAGATTTGGGAAGAATAGAAGCACAGCAAGGTTTTATGAAATCTATGGTAAAGAGGACCTTGAGACCGATTAATATAATAAAGGTGCCTCAGATGTATGCTGCATATAATGAATATATAACTACAAATATTCCTTTATCCACTATAGCTAAATTTGGATTAAGTGCATTAAAATATGATTTAGATAATATGAATACAGTTACCTTACCTGGTGAATCTAAAATGGTAAGTGGTTTATCCTACTACGTTCACTATGAGGAAGAAACTCAAAAATTGGTGTCTGAAATGTTTAACATAAATAATGAAACTGCAGTAACTATGAATAAATAGGGAGGGGTAAATGTTAATGAAAGAAATCGACAACAAGTTGTCTATTATTGAAAAAGCAATAGAGGATAAAAAGGGTATAGACCTGCAGGTATTGGATATATCAAATATGACATCTATAGCTGATTATTTTGTAATTGTAAGTGGAAATTCATCTTCTCAGGTCACTTCTATAGCTGATGAGGTTGAGGAAAAAATGTCTTTAGCGGGATTTGAGCCATTATCTAGCAAAGAAGGCTACAATAGTGCCAGATGGATTTTAATAGATTATGAAGACGTAATCGTTCATGTATTTCACAAGGATGAAAGGGAGTTTTACAACCTTGAAAGATTATGGTCTCAGTACGAAAGAGAAAATACAAAATAGGGGGTTAGTTTAATGAGTTTAAATTTAGTAGCAACAGAAAAGGCACCGGCAGCCGTTGGTCCATATTCACAAGGAGTTGTAGTAGGCAATTTAGTATTTACATCAGGACAGCTTCCACTAGTACCGGGAACGGGAGAGCTTATATCCGACATCGAAAAGGCTACAAGACAGGCTCTTGATAATGTAAAAGCTATATTAGAACAAGCAGGATCATCATTAGAAAAGGCTGTAAAGGTAACAGTATTCGTAGCTGATATCAACGACTTTGGGAAAATAAATGAAGTATATACAGAATATTTCTCAAACCACAAACCAGCAAGAAGCTTAGTTGAAGTAGCAAACCTTCCTAAAGGTGGAGTTATTGAAATAGAAGCAATAGCTGAAATATAATCATGACCTAACCCGATTTGTGGTTTTTGTAAATCGGTAAGATAAAAAACCTGGCAAATGCCAGGTTTTTTATCTCATGCTATAAGAACTTCTTCTATATCTTCTTTTCTTCTTCTTTTGTAAAAAGTGTAGTCTAAGTACAATGATTGCAAATAATACAAACAAATACCATCTGCTAAATATCTTATATAATATACTACTGCTAGGATCTACATCTACTTCCATAGTTGATATAATATTGCTCTTTCCGATATTTTCTCCTTCTAAATAAAACTCAGTAACCCCGAGTAAATCACCTTTATGAATAGGAGCCTGAAGATTTTCTCTTAAGACTATTTTTCTTTCGATATTTCCCAGGGAATCTTCAGTTACTGGGTAGGAGAAGTCCTTCTCCATTACTCCCGCTACATATAGTTGTTTTCCGTCTTTAATCTCTATATTTTCAACAAACTCATTTGTATAGGCTAAAATATCATTGTCAAATGTATTAAACCCATAGTTTAAAAGTTTATGGGAGTCCCCATAAACATTGGCTTCATCCGTAGCCTTAAGGACTACTGCAATAAGCTTTTGATTATCTTTTTCTGCGAAGGATACAAGACAGTTTCCTGCTTGACTTGTAGTACCTGTTTTTACCCCGGAAGCACCTTCATATTTATAGGGTACATTTACTCCGTCTACGTTGATTAGAGCACTCCCTGCAAGAAGATTGTTAGTATTCCATAAATGGCGTGTTTCTGTCTTCTTATTAGTAGGTCCTATAGTATATTTAGTCGTATTTACAAACTTTCTAAAAGTTTCATTCTCCATGGCGTATCGACCTATCAACGCCAAATCCTGAGCAGTAGTAACATGTTTATCATCATGCAGTCCGTTAGGGTTTACAAAATTAGTATTAGTTGCACCTAATTCCTTAGCCTTTTCATTCATCAGTTTAACAAAGCCTTCAATAGAACCTGATACATGCTTGGCGATAGCGTAGGCTGCATCATTTGCCGATTGAACTAAAAGAGCATATAGAAGTTGCTCCATTGTTAGTTTTTCGCCTGTTTCTAAGGCGATATGACTTCCTTCCGTTAGGCTAACAACCTCTTGGTCTACTGTTACTATATCATCTAAATTACCGTTTTCTATTGCAAGAATAGCTGTCATGATTTTTGTAGTAGAGGCCGGAAAGAGAGGTTTGTCCATGTTATTATCATATAGAATCTTCCCAGTATCATAGTCCATTAGGACTGCACCTTCAGATTGTAATTTTAAATTTGTCTCCGCAAAGGAAAGAGAATATGTGCTAAGCAATATAGTTATAATTAAAAGAAAAGCTACTTTCTTCAAAAGAATCACCACCTATGTATTTTTATTAAATTGATTATACCATGAATAGAAATATATTTTAATAGGAAATAATTATTTTACAAAAATAGATGAAAAACAACAAAAAATCTAAATAACTAGTATAATAATGATAAAGAGTGTTACTAGGGGGTTAAGAAGATGGGTTCCTTTACTAAAGGTGAACAAATAGTTATACTATTAATAGTTTTGATAGTAGTATCTTCTTTGGGTTATAAATTATTAATCCAGGACTTATTGATACCTGAAGAACCAACATTGGCTTTAGTGGATATACCTCAAACGCAAACATCCATAGAGACAGTAGAAGATGACATTATAATCATGGTTCATATAAGTGGGCAGGTTTATAGCCCAGGTTTAATTGAGCTGGTTCAAGGAGATAGGTTAATAGATGCTGTAGAACTAGCAGGTGGATTGACTAAAGAAGCTGATTTAGATAGAATAAATTTGGCAAAAAAGTTAGAGGATGAGGAGAAGATATATGTACCAAGGATTGGAGAGTCAAATGAGCCTATAGCACTTCAAACTTCAAATCCTAAGGAAGATAATAATGATTTGAAGGGCAATAATATAAATATAAATATAGCAACATTAGATGAATTGGATAGCCTTCCGGGAGTAGGAAAAGTAATAGCTCAAAGGATAATAGATTATAGATCAACAAGTCCATTTAAAACAATAGATGATTTA
>CAZTEN010000087.1:0-7833 GCA_964612495.1 uncultured Tissierella sp.
AAATCTTCCGGCGACTTTTATAATAAGAGCGGCATTAAGGCTGAATGGAAACCCTATCTTTTAGATATTGCCTTTCAAAAGCATGTGGTCTGCAAGGCATTCCCTGAATATAAGGTCACTGCCTATTTAATGCTTGCCGACAAGGATGCAAAATGCCCTACAGACGGCTTGAACCAAAAATTCAGGATTATAGAAGAAAAGGGCAGAAAAAGGATATTGGTATCAGAAGATTTATCTGAAGAGGACCTGTCACAGCCCATACTGTGCAGAATAAACACTGATGATGCATGCAGGATGATTTACAGCGATGATTATGAATATCAAAACAATACTTTTAGTTTTTCTGAACTGATAAATACATTTGCTGACAATTACCGTAAGGACATAAAAATAAAGTCCCCAATAAGTAAAAACTGCAAGGGCTGTGAATTTAAAGCAAGTGATGATGATATTAAAGCAGGTTATAAAAGCGGCTTTCATGAATGCTGGAAAGAACAGCTGGGATGGACAGACAAAGATTTTGAAGATGGAACCATATTTGATATATGGAATTTTAGAGCTACGGATAAACTGATATCCCAGGGGCGAATCAAGCTGACGGAAATAAACGAGGATGATATAAACCTTAGACCTTCTGACAGGCCGGGTCTTTCAAGTACGGAAAGGCAGGTCCTTCAAATAAATAAAGTGCAGAATAATGATGCCACACATTGGATAGACAAGGATAATTTATCAATAGAAATGAATTCATGGACCTATCCTCTTCATTTTATTGATTTTGAAACTTCCATGGCTGCCATTCCATTTAATAAAGGAAGAAGACCCTATGAGGGAATCGCTTTTCAATTTTCCCATCATATCGTCCGAGAAAATGGAGATATTGAGCATCGGGGACAATATTTAAATACTGAGCCCGGAGTATTTCCAAACTATGATTTTGTAAGAAAATTAAAGGCGGATTTAGGGCAGGATAATGGGACAATCTTTAGATATGCCGCCCATGAAAATTCATACTTGAATATGATTTACAGACAATTAAAGGAAGATAAAAACGATATTCCAGACAAAGAAGACCTGTGCGAATTTATAAGAAGCATTACTAAATCAGTAGGTGGCAATAGTGAAAAATGGGAAGGTAATCGCAGCATGGTTGATATGTTCGAGCTTGTCAAGAAATACTATTATGACCCTGCAATGAAAGGCTCAAATTCAATCAAGGCAGTGCTTCCTGCCATTTTAAACAGCTCTGTATTCCTGCAGGAAAAGTATTCCAAACCTATTTACGGAACACAAGATATTCCAAGCTTAAACTACAAGGACTGGACATGGGTTAAATTTGAAAACAATATGGTGACAGACCCCTACAAGCTCCTGCCTAAAATGTTTGAGGATGTATCAGAAAAGGATTTTATACTCCTTAGTAATGACGAATTAAGAGACGGCGGCGCAGCTATGACTGCCTATGCAATGCTTCAGTTTACAGAAATGTCAGACTATGAGCGAAGCGAAATAAAGAAAGCCCTTCTTAAATACTGCGAGCTGGACACACTGGCAATGGTTATGATTTATGAAGGATGGAAGGATATGATTCAAGATGTCTACCAAGAATGTCAAAAGAGATTTTGATTCGGATGACACAAAGATATTTTCAAAAGAAAGCATTGTAGAATTAAAAATCGAAGGGAGATTTTTGATATGGTGGAATGTTTGGACGCTGGGTCTTCAGTGATAATCCCAAGCTCTATAACAGCTTTGGGGAGACAGAGATACATTAGCAGCAATTACAGGGGCTATTGCAGAAGCGTATTATGGAGTTCCGGAGGATATAAAAGAAAAGGCACTTACTTATCTTGATAATGAATTACGTTCGATTTATGATGAGTGGGGTGAAAAAACATTATTAAAGGAAATGTATAAAAGAGTGTGAAGTTATGGGCTATATTAACATTAAAGAGTTTATTAGTAAAATATTATTTAGTGAGACTAAGAAAGATAATTAAGATTCTATGTGCAAGAAGATATTATATAGACGAAATTGATAGTATATATTATTTAAGTGGTAATTCTACTAATATTGACTTTAGCTCTTTACATGAATTTCTTACATTGATAGAGCAATGATTTATCCTGAAACATTAAATATAATAAAAAGGAATAGAGGTATTATGATGAAGAAGTTTTGGTTAGCGCTTGTTGTAATCTTTATCTTATTTTTTACTTCTGGGTGTGCAACACAACCAGTAAATACTGAAATGCAGACTACTATAAATAGTTTGCAGGAAAAAGTATATGAATTAGAACTAAAAATTATTATGTTGGAAGGTAATTTATCAAATGTAGCACATCTTGATCCGACTAGTGAGGGATATTCAAATTCTGGTGATTTTTTAGTTTTGATTTCTGAGGTTGAAGAATATCTTGATGGTGTTAAAGTTTATTTAACAATAGGTAATCCAAATTACGCAAAATATAGTGGGGTTACAATAAAGGCAAGATATGGTACAAAGTTTGATTTTAGTAGTACAGATTCTTCATATACCATATGGAAGGAATCACTAAAGGAGAAAGATACACAATTAAGCTCTGAACTAAATGAAGGAGCTTGGAATGAGGTTGAGATAATACTACCTTCGATAAGTCCTGTAGATTTTTCATACTTGGAAATAGAATTGCTTACAGGTTCAGTAAGTCTAACAAAATAAATATAGACATTTTATAAATAATAATTGGCAATCAAAAATCCAATTATGAAGCGTGATAATTACTTTAGAATGGTTTACATTCGTATTTTTGAAAAGGTTATATTCAAAATAACTAAACTCAAGTGGTGCTTGTCACCACTGAAAGCAGGTAAAGATGTTTACAAAGAATGTTAAAAGAGGATTTGACCCGGATGATGTAAAAATATTTTCAAAGGAAAGCATTGCAGAATTAAAAATTGCCCAAGAAGAAATACAGTGGCTGCTTGACAGAGGATACAAACTAAAGCAAATAATAGAATTCACAGGCAACCATTATCTGCTTTCATCAAGGGCAAGAACAGCCCTTCAAAGAACAACATCTTCAATGGCTGAATATGAAAAAAGAAGGTCTACAATGCTTCCTTTTGAATGCGCTAAGGATGGCTGTTTGAATATTGACGGATTCAATTTAATCATAACTTTGGAAGTTGCAATGTCGGGAAGCCCAATATTGCTTGGTAAAGACGGGGTGTACAGGGATTTGGCAGGACTTCGCGGCACATACAGAATTATAGATAAGACAGATACTGCTATATCTCTCATAGGAAAGACACTGCAGGAATTATCTGTGCCAATGGTTAAATTTTATCTGGATTCTCCGGTATCCAATTCAGGCAGGCTGAAAACAAAGATACTTGAATGTTCAGAACAATGGGGGATGCCGGTTGATGTAGACCTGATTCCCAATGTGGATGCCGTATTAGCCGGCAAGGAAAGAATTGTAACCGGTGATTCGATTATACTTGATGAATGCAAAAGCTGGTTTAATCTGTCAAGGAAGATAATTGAAGACCATATACAGGATGCTTGGGTGGTTGATTTAGAGTAGAGCAAATTTGATACAGTAACTTTTGTTTGTAATATTAAATAGGATTATAAATTATGGGGGAGTATATTTTGAAAGATATAGAGAAAAAAGAAAAAGGGGGAAAAACTATGGATTGTTTCATAATTAATAATATTACTGAAAACGATGTAAGAAGAAACAAATTAAGGATTCTTGTAAAAAATAAACCTTATTTTCCTATACCAGATGATGGGAATTCTCAGACCTATGATATAAAGGTAAAAGTAGGCTCTACGATATATGATAGACAGTATAGATACATTAGAAATAAAAGCGGAAGATTAAATCTAAGGGTGGAATTATATAGGGAGATATTACAAATTGAACCTGGAGATATATTAGTAGTAGTAGTTTTAGAAGAGAATATATTATATCAAATTATCAATTTGAGCAAATTAATATAATTTATACATCGATAAGGTAAATACTTCGAGTCATAAAATAATGTTTGGAGATGAAAAATGATAAATAAATTATGGTATTCAAATGATAAATCATTATGGGACAAAGCATTAGCTTCTTATTTTAGTAGTGGACTAATAAAAAAAGACAACGTGACTTTAGAAAGAGAAATTCATAATTTAGATCCTGTAACGATAAAAGATATGTCAACAGAACAATTTTACGACTGGCTATATAATGTTTATTTTGTCTGGAAGTACACAGCAGCTAATAGGTTAGCAACAACTAGGAAGTCGTTATCACGTTATAAGTTTGAGAAAAGCATGCATGAACTAGAACAAATACATTTTGACTTGTTTACATTTGATATAAATGATATAAATGAAGGCTTAAAAATTGCAAATTCTATTCATGGGTTAGGTATAGCAGGCGCTTCAGGATTACTTGCGGTATTATATCCGCGATATTTTGGGACAGTAGACCAATTTGTAGTTAAAGCACTCCGCAAAATTGATAGTCTTCCGGAAAAAGATCTTGTCATCAAAATGAACCCTGATAATCTGACAATTAAAGATGGTATTTTACTTATAAAGATTATGAAATACAAAGCTGAAGAGCTAAACTCTATTTTTAATTCAAATAAGTGGACGGCGAGAGATATTGATAAAATTCTTTGGGCAGCACGAAGCTCAAGTATAAATGATACTGTTTCAAGTATAAGCGACACTAACAGCAACAAAAATTCAATAAAACGTCGCACTTATTGGAAAGGCACGTGGAAACAAATGTGTGCAGAGAAGTTTAGAGGAACCAAAGATGGAGTTAAGCCAGCATGCCCTGAATTTAAACGGTTAAGTATTAATACACAGAATAATATCTTTAATATCAGAAACTTGTTTGAAGTTATTATAAACTCTGAAGAAAGGGTTCTTGTTTTAACATTTTGGCATCCCGTATATACTGGTAGTTCAGTCGAAGGTTATGAATATATGGCGGTTGAATATGATGAAAGTGGAAAATTTGTTTATAGCACCGAAATGTTTTCTTTTGACGACAAGAATGCGGGCAAAGTAAAAATCAAGAATACAAGTGGAGCAAAAAAGCGTGCACTTGAGTTACTGAATAAACCTCGTTTTAAATTTATATAAAATCAGAAATAATATTTGTTAGACAAACAATGTCTATAAGCTTTATTGTTTTCTAATTCTATTAGTTTTTCTATAACAATTAAAGGATGTTAATTATTATGGACGATCAGAAACAAATTGATTTATCAGTTTTTATTGAGAAAAATGCTGTAGAAAACTATTGCCATGTTGTTATAAATGGAAAGAGTGTTGATAAAGTATACTCCGATTTATTTGATTATGAAAAATACAATCAAATGTATGCTGCCACATATGTTTCTTCACCTCAGTTCTTTTCCAAAATAGCTGAAGATTTTGATAAAGTGCAAATTGTTCTTGGAATAGATAAAGAAGAAGTGAACGAGGCTTTTGCCGAAGGTACATCTGAAATAATTCTGAATAAGGGTGTAGAATTTTTTAAATCTATGAACAAAAGAGCAAAAGATATGGTAGTGGAAAATAATTTAGATATCAGATATGCAGATATTGGAACTATAATACATTCAAAACTCTACCTATTGGATAACGATAAAACTGGAGCAAAACGTGTAATTATTGGTTCTGCAAATCTAACAGAAAGTGCTTTTAGCAGTAAGATTAGTCAATATGAAGAAGTTATGGTGTTTGATGATAACAAGATTTATGAAACATATTTACAACGATTTAGAGTTCTTCAAAATAAAGCGGTTGACTATATACCTAAAAAGATAATAAAGCAATATAAAGAAGAACAAGTAATTTTTGTTGATAACGAGGAAAAATTAGATTTGATAATAGATAGGCTGACTGAAAAAAATACAAAACTATTAATAACCGATGAACTTATTACATCAATTGATAAAGCAAACTCTAAGCAGGAATTCAAACAGACTGAATATAAAATAACCACTCAAATCCTATCACATAGCACAAAAACAAAAAATAAGAAATTAGTTTTAAAATCTTCTTCAGAATTGAATAAACTAAAACCAAATATTAAAAACCTAATATTTAAGACAACTAAACCAGCAGAAGAGTTAAATAGATATTGCCTTAATTATAATGGTAGTGAAAAGAAGATATTTAAAATAGTGCAAGATGATGAATTTGAAAAGAAGGCAATAAGTTTTGATGAAGAGTGTAATACAGAAGAAATAAAACAAACTTTAATTTTAATTGAAAAATTTATTGAGGCATATAAGAAATTTACTATAGAGAACGAGGATAACACTAATCTGTCAAAGGTTTTTGAAGTTATTCTGTATAGCTTCATTTCCGTTTTTATTTTTATGATTCGTGAGCAATACGGTATAGATGTTGGTAAAGCTGAAAAAAGAGAAGATGTACCAATATTTATGGTTATTGGTGGCCGTGCTTATGCCGGAAAGTCAAATCTTCTATCATTTGTATCAAAACTATTAAGCGGTGAACAAGCTAATCACTATTTACATTACAAAGACATAGATAAAACAAATGTTATAGAAAGTTTATTCTATGAGGAAAATATTTTTCCGATATTTGTAGATGAGGTTGAACCGAAGTTTTTTAAGAGTAAAGCAAATTCAAAAGGGGAGGCTCTTATTAAAAATCTTGCTAACAGCTTAGATTCCATGCATCCAACTTTTATTTGTACTACAAACACAAAAACATTTGATGTTCCTGCACAAGTATTAAGGCGAGTATATTATATTCAAATTGATAAGACATTTGATGATATGAAAAAGAATGAAGCAGATCTATATTATATTGAAATAATGGACAATATTAACAACAAACTATTTAAAGATTTTTGTTATAGGGTAAGTAATAGATTAAAAGAAGGCGAACACCTATATTATGACAGTGTTGATTGGCTAAAGCTGGCAAGAAATATATTTAAAGAATACTATAATGAAGCTGAAAGAGAAATACCAACCTATTTTCCTGAGCAACCATTCGATGATTATAAAGAAAGGGGGAGAATAATGTGGAAAACTCTTTTTAATGAAAAGCCTGATATATTTACATATAACTCAGAAAAAGATGAGTTAGCTGTTAATTTTGAGAATATTGATAGAAATTCAAAATCATCTTACTTAAATTATCTTTTAAACGGCTGTGTTAAAGAGGATTCTGGCATATTTTTACTGGTTAATGCAAACATATTTTTTGATTGGATTAAAGTAGACAATCCTTTTAATATTAGAGGATTAAGAAAAATCTTAATGTCAATAAGAAGCAGCATAAAAAACAATCAAAAGTAAGTGGGGAGTTAAATAAGAAAGTTTTTAAACTAAAGTGCAGATTAATCTTATAAGGGGGACAATATTACAAAAATAGTAGGAGAGGTTAAGGGTTACTAATCTTTTTTTAATTAGAATAGAACATGAACTAATATCTAAAACATTATCATAAGTATGTACTCGTATGTTATAATAATTAAAAGAATAATTTTGGACCTGGTTCAATCAAACAAATTATAAAATGAAATAACTTACAAATATATGAGAAATGCGGTGACATAAAATAGTGGATACATCAACTAATAATCAAAATGAAAAGATAATAAAAAGCAAGACACGTGTTCAAAAACATGGAGAAGTGTTTACCCCTAAAAAAGTAATCAACATGATGCTTAATCAACCAGGAATTAATGAAGCCTGTAAAAATCTTACTTCAACATTTCTTGAGCCTTCCGCTGGTGAAGGTGCATTTTTAGTTGCAATACTAAATAGGAAATTAGAAATGGTAGCAAAAA